>CAIYXO010000643.1 GCA_903930165.1 uncultured Verrucomicrobiota bacterium
CCCACCGCGACCAGGAGCTGGTCCACCTCCACGTCGTAGCCCCTGCCGGCCGACTCCACCCGCAGGCGGATGCCTCCCGCGCTCCGGTTGACCCTGAGGTCCTTGCCGCAACAGAGGAACTGGACGCCGTCACGCTCCATCGAGGCGCGGACGATCGCCGAGGCATCACGATCCTCCCGCGGGAGGATCCCGTGCTCCGCCTCGACCAGGAAGACCTCCGAGCCGAAACGCGCGAAACTCTGCGCCATCTCGCATCCGATCGGGCCTGCGCCGATGACGCCGAGGCGTGTCGGGAGTTCGGTCAGGGAGAAAAGCGTCTCGTTGGTGAGATGGGGGACGTCCTTCAGGCCCGGGATGGGGGGCACGGCGGCGCGGGCCCCGGTGGCGATCACGGCCTTGGCGAAGCGCAGCGACTGTCCGCCGACCTCGACGGTGTCGGGACCGGTGAACCGGCCCGCGCCGAGGAAGACGTCCACGCCGAGGTCGGTGAAGCGCTGTGCCGAGTCGTGTGGGCTGATGTCGGCACGCAGACGGCGCATCCGTTCCATGAGCTTCCCGAAGTCCGCGGTGGCGCCCGGCGGGACGTCCACGCCGAACATGCCGGCTTCCCGGACCGAGGCGACCGCCCGGGCGGCGCGGATGATGGCCTTCGACGGAACGCAGCCGACGTTGAGGCAGTCGCCGCCCATGAGGTGCTTCTCGACGAGCGCGACCTTTGCGCCGAGTCCGGCGGCGCCGACGGCGGCCACCAGTCCCGCGGTGCCGGCGCCGATGACGACGAGATTGTAGCGCGGTGCGGGCGTCGGGTTCCGCCAGTCCGCGGGATGGACGTTGGAGACGAGCCTCCGGTTGTGGTCGTCCCAGGGAAGGACCGGAGGTGTTTTCGTTGGGGTCATGGACGTTGTCGGGTCGGCTTCTACGATTGGATCTTCACCGCCAGCGCCCGTTTGGCGATGCGGGTGACGAAGAAGGTCACGCCGATGGTGGCCAGCATCCCGACGCCGTAGAGCAGCCATTCGCCGGCGGTTCGGTGGCGTTCGCCCGAGGCGGCCTTGGCGAGCGAGCCGAGGTACACGAACATCACCGTCCCGGGCATCATGCCGATCCACGACGCCAGGACGTAGTGGCCGAGCCGCACCCGCGTGATCCCGAAGGCGTAGTTCAGCAGCGTGAAGGGAAAGACCGGCGAGAGGCGGGTCAGTCCGACGATCTTCCAGCCTTCCCTGGCGACGGCCCTGTCGATGGCCGCGAAGCGTTCGTTGCCCTCGATCTTTCGCGCGATGGCGTCACGGGCCAGGTAGCGCCCCACCAGGAAGGCACAGGTCGCGCCCAGGGTCGCTGCGATGGAGACGTAGACCGAACCCCAGACCACACCGAAGACGGCGCCCGCGCCGAGCGTCAGCACCGATCCCGGCACGAAGAGCACCGTTGCGAGCACGTAGAGCGCGATGAAGATCACGGGGCCCCACGGACCCAGTTGCGCGACCCAGTCGAGGGCCTGCTTGAGCAGGTCCTGGACATGAAAAACCTTCGCGGCGGCGATGACGCCGGCGACGGCGCCAACGTAGAGCAACCATTTCCATCGGAACCCGGCCCGGCTGTTGTTGGTTTGGTTCATGATCCTTGGGTGTGAGGCATGGGAGTCGGAAACTGTTCCGGCTATTCCTGTCCGCCGCCCATTTTCCCGGTTCCCAGGGCCAACACACGCTCAAGTTCGGCGATGCGCGCCTTCAGGGGAGCCACCGCCTCACGCACCTCTTCCTCGGTGTAGCGCGGGGTGATGTACTTCGGGCAGTTCCAGTCGTAGGAGACGACGTCGATGAGGACGATCCGCTCGACGATGGGCCGGACGTCGGCTTCCGAGATCCGGGCCACGGTCTCGGGATGCTGTCGGGCGTCCTCGATGCGGGCATGACCCAGGATCTTCAGCCGCTCGCGGCGGGGATAGTCCATCAGGAACAGCGCCACCCGATCGCTGCCGGCGAGGTTGCCCGTGGAGAGCATCTGCCGGTTGCCCTTGTAGTCGGCGAACGCGAGCTGGGTGGGGCCGACGACGCGCAGGAAGCCGGTCCGGCCGCCCCGATGCTGCACGTACGGCCAGCCGTTTTCGCTGACGGTCGCCATGTAGAAGGAGTCCCTGGCCTCGATGAAGGCCCGCTCCTCCTCGCCGAGGGGGTCGCGCTCCGGTTGGGGCGGGATGCCTTGGGAGCGCCCGAAGTACCGTTGCTGGGCGGCAAGGACCTGCGGTGTGAAATAGGTTTCGAGATAGCGTCCGGCCATGGTGGGTTCGAAGTCTGGGATTGGGGTCGAAGGGTTGGAAGGAACGCGGCAGGACCCTGGGGTCACCGCCGCGTTCCATGCGATCGGGTCAGAACACCAGCGTCTGCCAGCCTTCGGCGAGGTACCGCCGGATGCTGGCGAGACCGGGGGTTCCAGCCAGTGCATGGTCCTTGATCTCGGGCAGGCCGCACGCGGCGACTTCCTGTGTGGCTCCGAAGACGGCGGAGCAGCCGCACGACGCACCGGTGATCACCGGACGGACGGCGTTGTAGAGGCCGTTGGCCGGATGGGACAGCTTGGTCAGCTCGGCGGGCCAGCGGGTGCCCGCTCCGGCGAAGACGACGTTCACCTCGTCGTTCTTCGACTGGGCTTCGGCGGCGAGGGCGAGGGCGTTGAAGGCGCGTCCGAGCGCTTCTTCGCCGTTCTTGGGATCGGAGGTGATGATGATGGCTAGTTTCATGGTGTGTTGGCTTTTGTTGTGACGGAAAACCGGGAGACGTGGGGATTCATGCCTTGCCGCCGAAACTCGCGTGGTCGTCGGCGTCGAGGTAGTCCATGACCGTATGGAGGTCGGTGCGGACCGGGTTGAGCCGCTTCACCTGGGCGGTGAACCACTCGAAGTCCTCGGCATCGCCGATCG
Organism: uncultured Verrucomicrobiota bacterium; assembly: GCA_903930165.1. Classification (GTDB taxonomy): domain Bacteria; phylum Verrucomicrobiota; class Verrucomicrobiia; order Limisphaerales; family UBA9464; genus SXXZ01. Next base: position 2,921 of record CAIYXO010000643.1, read on the forward strand.
GCATGGTTTCGAGCCATGCGGACCAGGCTCGTATCTCATGTGGGGCCCGCCTGGGTTTCGCCTGTTCCTCGACCCAGCGGAGCATGTCCCAGTCTCCGGCCCCGCTTCCCGCCTTCTCCAGCAAGGCGGCCGGTTCGATGCCCGTGAAGGCGAAGAAGTGCTGATCCATCTGGTTGCCGAACCGGTAGTCCCCAGCCTTGCCGTGGAGCGAGGCGCGGGCCTTGTCGAGGATCCGGGGCAGCATGGCATAGCCGCCAAGACGGACTCGTGGGCTGCGCGGCGGTCGGAGATTGAGGTCGGGGACGGAGGCGGTTTGATGGGTGCTCATGTTCGGTGGGAGGGGTGGGTGGTTGCTTGGCGGCTCGTCGTGGCAGGGATCCGAGATGTTTCGTTTCAGGCGGCTGGCTCCAGGCGTTCCCAACGGAACTTCCGGTCGCATTCGGCGATCCGGACGTCGTTGATGCTGGCGAACCGGCGCTGCATCAGGCCGTTGGCCGCGAACTCCCAGTTCTCGTTTCCGTGGGCACGCCACCACTGACCCGCTTCATCGTGGAATTCGTATTCGAAGCGCACCGCGATGCGGTTGCCCGAGAAGGCCCAGAGTTCCTTGCGCAATCGGTAGTCGAGTTCGCGCGCCCATTTCCGGCGGAGGAGTTCGATGATGGCGGGCCTTCCGTTCACGAACTCCGACCGGTTGCGCCATTCGGAGTCCTCCGTGTAGGCGAGTGCGACGCGTTCCGGGTCGCGGGAGTTCCAGGCGTCCTCGGCGAGTTGGACCTTCTGTCGCGCGGTTTCCTCGGTGAATGGCGGCAATGGCGGGCGGGCGTTCATGGCTCAATGGCGGAATGGAGATGCCGTGGTGGAACGGGCCGCCCGCTCCCAGCGGGCGGCCCGGACGGTGGTGGCGTTACTTGGCGTGATCCGCGACCAGCTTGGGCC
>CAIYXO010000644.1 GCA_903930165.1 uncultured Verrucomicrobiota bacterium
AAGGACCACAACCGCCTGCACGTCGACGACGGCGTCCACCTCAACGACCTCGGCCAGCTCGCCATGGGCCACGCGATGCTGCGTGGCCTCGGTGCACCGACCGAGGTCTCCTCGCTCACCGTGGATGCCGCCGCCTTGGAGACCGTGTCCGCGGAGAACTGCTCGGTGTCCGGCCTGAAGCGCCTCGCCGACGGCGTCGCCTTCCGCCGCCTCGACCGCGGTCTGCCGTTGAACCTCGGCATCTTCAGCGCGCTCAACTTCCGCTGGATCCCCATGCCCGACACGATCAACGGCTACCGCCTGAAGGTCACAGGGCTCGAGCCGGGCGAGTACGAACTCCGTGTCGAAGGACGTCTCCTCGGCAAGTACTCCGCAGAACGCCTCGCCCGCGGCGAGAACATCGCGTCGGCGACCTCCAACGGCTGGGAGCCGGGAGGTCCCTGGGACGCGCAGTCCGACACCGTGCGCGAGATCGTGGACGCCCGCGACAAGGCCTGGGGCGGCGCGCACTTCCGTCGGCAGTTCAACGGGAACCATCCCGCCTCGGCGAAGCTCGAGCGCGAGGCGAAGGCGGCCGACGACGCCCTGGTCAAACTCGCCCGCTCCATCGCGAAGCCCTACCCGTACCACTTCGAGATCCGCAAGGCGGCGAATTAGGGAATCGCCACGGAGGCACGGAGGACACGGAGAACAGCTCCGTTGTCCGTAGCCGCGGCTGCCAAGCCGCGGTCCCGCTTCAGCCTTACGAGTTCATTCGGCTCCCTTGTAGCCGCAGCCGCCAGGCCGGCGGTCCCCGCTCCGCGCTTCACGATGCCGGATTCCATCTTCCGCCGTTCGCCCCCGCTTCAACCCTTCAACCGCTCCCTGCTCCCCGCTCCGCGCTCCCATTCCCATTGGGTTCGCCCGGCCGATCGGCTTCGATCCCGCCATGCGTTTCCTCCGATGGCTTCTGTGTCTCGGGTTCCTCGAAGTCGTCCTCGCTGACGAGCACGCCAAGTCCGACCCACCGTCCACCTCGCCGTGGCCCGCCTCGGCGCGCGTCGACACCTGGAAGGGATTCCGGCGGCTGCGGTTCGAGGTCGACGGCTGCGAGGCCTGGGTGGTCGAACCCGCACAGGCGGCCCCCGGCAGGCCCTGGACCTGGTGCATGGAGTTCCCCGATGCCTTCACCGAACGCACCGGCGTCCCGGACCTGCTGAAGCTCGGCTTCCACCACCTGCACCTCGTCGTCGGCAACACCTTCGGATCGCCTGCGGCCCAGCGGCACTTCGACGGCTTCCACGCGTTCGTCACCAACGCGGGGCTCGCGCCCAAGGGCGCCCTGATCGGCATCAGCCGCGGCGGCCTCTACGCCTACCGCTTCGCGACGCGGAACCCCGAACGCGTCACCTGCATCTACGGCGACGCCCCGGTCTGCGACTTCAAGAGCTGGCCCGGCGGGAAGGGCAAGGGACCCGGCAGCCCCGGCGACTGGAAGAAGCTGATCGGCGACTACGGGTTCTCCGGAGAGGCCGAAGCGCTCGCGTTCCCCGGCAATCCCGTGGACACCCTCGAACCGCTCGCCAAGGCCGGCGTGCGGCTCATCCATGTGGTCGGCGACGCCGACGAGCCGGTTCCGGTTCCGGAGAACACCGCCCTCGTCGAGGAGCGCTACCGGAAGCTCGGGGGAACGATCCGCGTGCTGCACAAGGTCGGCGGCGGACACCACCCGCACGGACTCGAGGATCCCGCCCCGGTCGTGCGCTTCATCGTCGAGAGCGCGAAGTGAACCGGGGCCGGTGGTCGCCGCCCCAGGTAGCCGCGGCTGCCAAGCTGCGGATTCCTCCCAATTCCCCGATCCCGGACCCGCGGATGGAACTCATGCAAATGCGCCAACGGGACGCCGGATATAGGGCGGGGAACGCGATCGCCGTTCCAATTCGGTTCCGCTGCGGGAATCCGGCGGCCTTCGCCCCTTTCCCCAGCGGCTTGGCGGTTTGGCGTGCCGGACCCTTCTGCATCGTTGGCTTCCGCATTGAGCCGACCAGGGGACGGAATCAGCCTCGTTCCATGCCGTCCATGCTCCGCGTTCGGATCCTGCTGCTGATCCTTTCGCTGCTCCCGGGATTCCACGCGTCGGCCGGCACGGAGTCGCGGCGACGGCCCAACATCGTGTTCCTGTTCACCGACGACCAGCGGGCCGACACGATCCACGCCCTCGGTAACCGCCACGTCCGCACCCCCAACATCGACCGGCTGGTCCAGGAAGGCGTCGCCTTCCGCGAGGCGCACATCCCCGGCAGCCCGAAGCACGGCGCCGTCTGCCAGCCTTCCCGCGCCATGCTGATGAGCGGTCGCTCGGTGTTCCGCGTGCGTGAGGACTTGCGCGAGACGCCGACCTGGCCGGAGCAGCTCCGGAAGGCGGGCTACCGGACCTACCTGACCGGCAAGTGGCACAACGGCGAGGCCTCCGCGACCCGTGTGTTTCCCGAGGCTGGCGCGGTCTTCCTTGGCGGCATGACCGATCCCTTCGCGGTGGGCGTCGTCGACATCGAAGGTGGAAAGGCCGTTCGGCGCCGCAAGGAGGCACGCTTCGTGGCGGAGGTGTTCGCCGACGCGGCGCTCGGCTTCCTGCGGCGACAGTCGGCGGCCGAGCCGTTCTGCCTCTACGTCGCCTTCACCACGCCGCACGACCCGCGGACCGCCCCGGAGGAGTTCCGCCGACGCCAGGACCCGGCGCGACTGCCGCTGCCGAGGAACTTCCTGCCGCGGCATCCGTTCGACAACGGCGAGCTGGAGGTGCGCGACGAGAAGCTCCTGCCGTGGCCGCGCACCGAGGAGGCCATCCGTCGCGAGATCGCCGACTACCAGGCCAGCATCGAGGCCACCGATTTCCAGATCGGCCGGGTGCTCACCGAGCTCGACCGCCTGGGGCTCGCCGACAACACCGTGGTGGTCTTCGCCGCCGACAACGGCCTCGCCTTGGGATCCCACGGCTTGATGGGCAAGCAGAACCTCTACGAACACTCGCTCCGCGTGCCGCTGGTCGTGCGGGGACCCGGCGTCGTCCGCCGCCGCGTAACCGATGCGCTGTGCTTCCTTTCCGACCTGGCACCGACCCTGTGCCGCCTCACCGGGACCGAACCACCGGAAGGCCACGAAGGCGTGGACTTGGGACCGATCCTGCGCGGTGAACCGGGCGCGAAGGGCAGGGACCAACTGTTCGGTGCCTACCGGGAGTTCCAGCGTTCGGTGCGCGACGTGCGATGG
>CAIYXO010000645.1 GCA_903930165.1 uncultured Verrucomicrobiota bacterium
CCGAACATGGGACGCATCTACAACAACATCGTCGAAACCGTCGGCCGCACGCCGTTGGTCCGTCTGAACCGCATTCCCGCCAGCTTCGGCGTCGATCCCTCCACGCGGGTCCTGCTGAAGTGCGAGTTCTTCAATCCGCTGGGTTCCGTGAAGGACCGCATCGGCATGGCGATGATCGACACCGCTGAAAAGTCCGGGGTGTTGAAGCCGGGCACGACCATCATCGAACCCACGTCCGGCAACACCGGCATCGCCCTCGCCTTCGTCGCGGCAGCGCGGGGCTACCGGTTGATCCTGACCATGCCGGAGACGATGTCGCTCGAGCGCCGCACGCTCCTGGCGCTGCTGGGGGCGAAGCTGGTGCTGACGCCCGGAAGCGAGGGCATGCGCGGAGCGATCGCGCGGGCCGAGCAGTTGGCGAAGGAGACGCCGGATTCGTGGATCCCGCAGCAGTTCGAGAATCCGGCCAATCCCAACATCCACACGGCCACCACGGGTCCCGAGATCTGGGAAGACACCGACGGCGCGGTCGACATCCTGGTGGCCGCGGTCGGGACGGGTGGGACGATCTCGGGAGTCTGCGAGTACATCAAGCCGCTCAAGGCCTCGTTCCAGGCCATCGCCGTGGAGCCCAAGGATTCCCCGGTGATCAGCCAGACGCTGGCCGGGCAGTCGGTGAAGCCGGGACCACACAAGATCCAGGGCACCGGTGCCGGATTCGTCCCGAAGAACCTCCATCTGAAGGATTCCTCCGGCAACGACCAGATCGTCGAGGCGGTGCAGGTTGCGAACGACGACGCCTTCGCCATCGCTCGGCGTCTCGCGAAGGAGGAAGGGATCCTCGCCGGCATCTCCAGCGGCGCGAACGTCTGGGCGGCCATCGAGGTCGCGAAGCGCCCGGAGAACAAGGGCAAGACGATCGTCACGATCGGTTGCTCCACCGGTGAGCGCTACCTCTCGACGGCGCTGGCGGCTGAAGCCCGTGCCGAGGTCGGCGGCTGATCCGAGGCTTCTTGCCTGAAGAACGACGGCGAACCGGACCGGATGGGTCGGGTTCGCCGTTGTCTTCTTCCGACGCTGGATCAGAGCCGGATCACCAGCTTGCCGAACTGCTCTCCACGTTCCATCCGCTGGAACGCCTCCGAGGCCTTTTCCAACGGGAACACGGTGTCCACCACCGGCCGGATGGCGTGGTTCTTCACGAACTCGACCATGTCGGTGAAGTCGGCGGGACTGCCCATGGTGGTCCCGAGAAGGGAAAGTTGGCGCCAGAACACCTTGCGCATGCTGAGTTCGGGCGGGTTGCCGCGGGTGGCTCCAAAGAAGACGATCCGTCCGCCGGGCGCCGCGAGGTCAATAAGGTGGTCGAAACCCGTGCCGCCGGCGCTGTCCACGATGACGTCGAACGGTCCGTGGTGGCGTCCGAAATCCACGTGCCAATCCGGCAGGTTGTAGAGCACGCCCGCCTTGGCACCGAGTTCGTGGGCCTTCTCCAGCTTGGAGGGGGTGCTGGAGGTGACGCAGGGCAGGGCGCCCGCTGCCACCGCGAACTGCAGGGCGATCAGCGCGGTGCCGGCGCCGATGCCGTTGATGAGGACGCGCTCATGGGCCTGCAGGTGGGCCCGGCGGAAAAGCGCGCGGAACGCGGTCAACCCCGCGAGGGGCCGCGCGGCCGCCTCCTCCCAGCTCAGATGCGAAGGGTTCGGCGCATCCTGGGAAAGGGGCACCCGGATGAATTCGGCCAGCGTTC
>CAIYXO010000646.1 GCA_903930165.1 uncultured Verrucomicrobiota bacterium
ATCGCGCGCATGGCGCCGATCGGGCCTTTTTTTCCGGGGCATCCGACGCGGAAACGGCTCCACGCGCGTTCCATCATTTCAGATCCCGGCCAACCGCCCCGTGGAATCGCCAAACCTCTCCAATCCGGTCACACCCATGCGGTCGGCGAGGCTGAGGAAGAGGTTGGTCGTCGGCTTCGAGCCGTGCTGCACGAAACGGCCCGGGTTCAACGTCCCGCCACCGCCACCGGCCAGCACCAGCGGCAGGTTCGAATGGGTGTGCCGGTTGGCATCCGCGTTGCCGCCGCCGTAGACGATCATCGAATTGTCCAGAAGCGACCGGCCGTCGACGTCCCGTGTCGTTTCCAAACGGCTCAGGAACCGGGCGAACTGGACCACGTACCAACGGTCGATCTCGGCCACCTTCCGGATCTTCTCCTCGCTGTTGAAGTGGTGTGAAAGGTCGTGGTGCCCCTCGGGAATGCCGATCTCCGGGAACGAACGGTTGCTACCGTCGTGCGCCAGCAACAGCGAGGCGACCCGCGTCGAGTCGGTCTGGAAGGCCAACACCATCATGTCGTACATCAGCTGGATGTGCTGCGCGTGGTCCGAGGGAATGCCCGGCGGGGTGTCCACCCCCGGATCCTTCGCCGAACCCAGCCTCTCCGCCCGCTCGATGCGGGTCTCGATCTCGCGGACGCCGGTGAGGTACTCGTCCAGCTTGTCCCGGTCCCGCCGCCCAAGACGCCGCTGCATGCCCCGCGCGTCCTCCAGGACGTGGTCCAACACGGAGTGCTGCTCCGCCTGACGCCGACGCAGGTTCGCGATGCGTTGCCCCCGGTCGCCCGAACCGAACAGCCGTTCGAACACCATGCGGGGATTCGGCTCCGCGGCCATCGGCATCGATGCGGAACGCCAGGAGATGTTGTGCTGGTAGGCGCACGCGTAGCCCGAGTCGCACGCACCGGAGTTCCGGACGACGTCGCAGGTCAGCTCCAGCGACGGAAAACGCGTCTGATGACCGACCGACCGGGCGATGACCTGGTCGATCGAGACCCCGGCCCGGATGTCGGTCGCGCTCTTCTTCAGACGCACACCGGTCAGGAAGACCGCGTTCCCCCGCGCATGATCCCCGCCGCCATCCACACCACCGACCGCTTCCTTGTGGTCGAGGCCTCCGAGCACCTGCAGGTGGCGTCGCACCGGGTCCAGGGGCGCCAGCGTCGGCGAGGGCTTGAAGGAGTCGCCGTCGGACTCGGGCCACCACGCGGAGGGAATCGCGCCGTTGGGGAAGAAGATGAACGCCGTCCGCAGCGGCGCCCCGCTGGCGGTGGTCGCCAGACCCGGCTTCGCCACCGCCTTGGCCAATGCGGCCGGCGCCAGCGACGCGAATGCAGGCAGGGCGATCGTCGCGCCGAGGCCGCGGAGGAAATGCCGGCGGTGCATGGGGGCTGAACCGATGTTGGAATGCTCGGGATTCATGGCTGAAGTCGGGCTTGCGCCCCGGAGGTCGGCTTCGTGTGCGGCGCTTGGGAGGAGGGCTCGTCGTCCGACCGCATCCGCTGGAACGGCGCCGATCCCACGATGCCGCGGAGAAGTCCCTTCGGGCTGCCGCCGGAGGATCGCAGCGTCGCCACCAGTTGGTCCACGACTGGGACGTCGGTGTACTCCAGGTCGCGGCCCAACGCGTAGGTCAGGAGCTTCTCGGAAAGCGTGCGGTAGAAGTCCACGGCGTGGCCCGTGGCCAGGATGCGCTTGAGTTCGGTGACGCGAGAGAAGGCCTCCCCGGTGAGCAGGGTCCCGGTGGGATCCACCGGAAGTCCGCCCTCGGCCTCCCGCCAGAGCCCTATCGCATTGAAGTTCTCGAACGCCAGCCCCAGCGGATCCATGCGGTCGTGGCAGGAACTGCAGAGCGGCTGCTGCCGATGCAGCTCCAATGTCTCGCGAAGCGACAATGTTCGGCTCTTCATCGCCTTCGCGGCGTCCTCCAGCGGGGGTACGTCCGGCGGAGGAGGCGGCGGCGGCGTGCCGAGGATGTTGTCGAGGATGAACAGCCCACGC
>CAIYXO010000647.1 GCA_903930165.1 uncultured Verrucomicrobiota bacterium
CCGCCGCCGCCGTGGATTCGTCCGGGCGCAGTTCGACCGTGATCCCGAGGGCGCGGGCCTCCGTCCGGAGCGTGCGGACGTTTTCCACGAGGGACTCGATACGGCGCAACGCGGGGGGAGTCATCGAGGGCAAACGGGCCCGTTCCGACTCCAGGTCGCGCCGCTCCTTCTCGATGCGTTCCGCGTTTCGGAGGCGGCTTCCCAGGGCTTCGGACTCGGCCCGGAGTCGCAGCACCTGAAGCCCGCCCTGAGCCCTGCGGAGACGTTGACGCAACGCCTCGAGGACCGACTCGGCTGCGACGCGTCCCTGGTCCAGCGACTCGAGCCGTGCCTGCGTCCGCGACAACTCAAGGGAGGCCGCCGCCATCCGCTCTTCCTCGCGCTCCGCCTCCTCGGTGTGGCGCACGAGTTCCTCCCGCAAGCGACGCAGGCGTTCGACGTCCGCGTGGACGGAACCCAACGCCTCCCGACGGTGCTCCAGCGCCTGTTCCAGCATCGTGATCCTCGCCCGGAGACGCTCGTCCTCGCGCGCCTGTTCCTGAAGGGTCGCCGCGGCCTGGGTTTGCCCGATGGATTCCGCCTCGAGTCCCTGCGCCTCCTGGTCCGCCTGCTGGAAGCCCAGGAGCAGGGATTCCTGTTCGGCACGCAGACGGCGGACTTCCTCGAGTTGGCGGGTGACGTCCTCGAGTTCGGCCTCGGCGAGGGCCAGCGTACCACCCGTCTTCGGCCGGCCGGCCTGGGTCAACTGCGGTTCCCACTCGGCGGCGAGGCGGAGGCATACGGAGTCGACCACGGGGTCGACGACAACCTGTGCCAGGCGGGAGCGGAGCTGCTGGCCGAAGTGGGATTCCTCGAGATCGGGCCAGTCCGCGGGTGAACCCTGTTCCGCCCAGAGGAAGCCCAGCAGGCCCCAGTGCTCGGGGCGGGTCGCTCCCCTTCCGGGCAGGCTTGAACGCAGCAATGCCTGGACGCGCTGGTCGGCGGCGTCGGCCTCCGCCTCGAGAATCCAGGCCCCGCCGCTCCACCGATGGAAGTGGCTGTGCGGTCCGACGAGGAAGGTCTTGGTGATGCGGTACCGTCCGGCCCCGACCCCGAACTCCACCTGCACCCTCGGCGCCAGGGCCGAGCCGGCCGGCTGGAGCGACTTGATCTCGTCGCCCTTCGTCGTGTGCCGGTCGAAGAGCCCCCGGGCGGCAGCTCGGAGGGTCGTGGTCTTTCCCGATTCGTTCGGCGCGCCGAGGATGTTGATGCCGTCGTGGAACGGTCCAATCCGGTAGGTGCCGCGGAAGCGGCCGACATGGGTGATCTCGATCGAATGGAGGATCATCGGGCGTCCTCGGGAAGGTGTTCGAACAGCAGATGCCTCATCGCAGCCAGGTGTTCGGGGCGGAGCGCGGCGATGTCCGTCTGGCTTGCCGTCAGCAGTTCCCGGACGGTGGCGGGTGTCAGGTCGGAACCGGTTCCGCCTTCGCCTGGTGGCGCTTCGCCCCGGGGCGCCACGCCGGTCGCCAGCACTTCGAGCCGGTCGATGTCGGACAGGACCTCGGCCAACAATGGATGTCCGGACCGGAGGTTGGCCCAGTCGGCCGGACCGGGGGCCAGACGGGTTTCGTCCACGACCTGGTGGATCGGAAAGCGGTTGATGAGGGGCTCCAGCGCGGAACTCACCAAGCCGTGTCCGGCGGGGTCGACCGCTCCCGACATCCGGATCCGAAGAACGGTGTTCCCGGCACGCGGCAGCAGGAATTCCAGTCGGGCGGTCAACGTCGCGGCGGCGGCGGCGGGATCGAACAGGTCCAATTCGAGGAGCTTCCAATCCAGGGTGGCGACCGCCACCGGAGAGATGCGGGGCAGGGCGCCGACCTCAGCGATCTCGACGAGTGCGACCCGGCCGGCGGAGTCGTTCGAAAACCGGTCGGGCTCGGGTGTGCCCGGCATCAGGATCCTCCCGCCGTCCAGGCCCTCGAGCCAGTTGTGCCAATGGCCGATCGCCAGGAAGTCGAGGTCCGCGCGGGATGCGGCGTCGAGGGCGATCGGGAAATCGTTCTCCTGATGCAGGGACGCGATCGCGGGAGAGCCGTGGGTGATTCCGATCCGGATCCGCCCGGCGGGCGCCGACGCCGAGGCCGCGACGAGAGGCAGGCTCGGGTCCGACGTGGAATGCTTCTGGGACAGCGGCGAGACGATCAGGAGCGCGTCGTGTCCGACCTCGGTGACTCCCACGTTCCGCAGGATGTGGATGCCGGCGGGCGGATGCCGGGCGACGGGGCGGTTCCAGACGCAGTCGGGTCCGGAGATCGGGTCGTGGTTCCCCGGCAGGATGTAGGTGGGAACCCTGGACGACGCCAGGATCGCAAAGGCGTCCGCGACCAGTCGGTCCGCGACCTGGTTGTCCTCGAAGAGGTCGCCGGCGATGCACATGAAATCCACCTCGAGCCGGACCGCCTCGGACGCCATCCGGCGGAGCGTTTCCATCCGTGCCTCGCGGAGACGGGCGCCATGGCCGCCGAACTGGGTGAAGCGCGCACCCAGCTGCCAGTCGGCGGAATGGAGAAAACGGATCATCGGTGGTATCGCGGATTCGGCGGGTCGGAACGCCTCCATTGCAGCCGCCACGCGGGCGGGGAGGCAATCCCGGAGGCGCTCGACATGTTCCTGAACCAACGATTGGGAAGGGAGGGCCACGCTAAGCCGCGAAGCCGCTGAGGAGCGGGAAGGAGACCGCTGTTTCCAGCAGCGGAACAGGATACCCGAGGGGATCGCCCTTCGTTTCGGGATCCGACGCCCCGTTTGCCGTCATGGGACGATGTCGTGGGCCCGGTCCCCGCTCCGATCGAAACAATTCATCCTCAGGATGCCCTGTGCCGGCCCGCGGGCTTTGACCTGTGACGGAAGTATGGCGCAGTCTCCGTCCATGGTGCGCCAAGCCTGCTGCCTGTTCCTCTCGATCCAGTCCGCCTTCGTCCTCCTGGCGGGGCCCGTCGAGGATTTCGTGGACGGCGCCAAGAAGGCACACGGCGAGGCCGGGGAACGCGCCGCGCGGTTCCTCGTCGAACACATGCCGGACGCGGACCGTTCCTCGCTGGGCACGGAGTTCCTCCGCGAGAACCTCGACCTGGCGTTCCAGGCGCGGACGAACTTCCCGTGGGCGGCGTCCGTCCCCGAGGAGATCTTCCTCAACGACGTCCTGCCGTATGCGGTCTTCGACGAGCCCCGGGATCCGTGGCGTGCCGAGATGTTGGGAATCGCCTCGGAACTCGTGAAGGGTGCGACCAACGCGACCGCGGCGGTCCAGGCGCTGAACCGAGGTCTCTTCAACCGGCTGCAGGTCCACTACAACACCGGCCGCAAGCGCCCGAACCAGTCCATGAAGGAATCGAAGGCCTTGGGCAAGGCCACCTGCACCGGGCTTTCGATCCTGCTGGTGGAAGCGTGCCGCGCGGTCGGCATCCCGGCCCGGGCGGTCGGCACGCCTCTCTGGGCGAACGAGCGTGGCAACCACACCTGGGCCGAGGTCTGGGACGGCGGATGGCATTTCACCGGCGCCGACGAATACGACGCCAACGGCCTCGACCGCGGATGGTTCGTCGGCGACGCCGCCCAGGCGAAGGCCGACGTCCCCCGCCATGCGATCTACGCGACCTCGTGGAAGCGGGAAGGCCTCTCGTTTCCCATGGTCTGGTCCCGGGGCGGCACCTCCGTGGCGGCGGTGAACGTCACCGGCCGTTATGCGAAGACGGCGGCGGACGCGGACTCCTTCGCCCGCCTTGGTGTGCGGCTCTGGGATCGGGAAGGTGGCTCCCGGATTTCCGCCAAGGTCTGCATCCTCGACGGCGTCCGCAGGGCGTGCGCCTTGTCCGAGACCAAGTCGGGTACCGCCGACCTCAACGACATGCCGCGCTTCAGCCTCAAGCCCGGGGCCCAGGGCTGGTTGCGGTTCACGGTCGGCTCCGAGATCCGCGAGATGCCGTTCGGTCCGTTGGCGAAGGGCGATCCGACCGTCGACGCCCATTGGGAGAAGTTGACCCCGGCCTCGGCCTCGGTGGATGCCGTCCGCACCTGGCTCGACCTGCCGGCGGTGGAACGCAAGGCCGACGCGGCGACCCCGGCCCGGGCACTGACGCGGGTCGAGGCGGAGCGGGTGACCGCGATGCTCGCCGCCGAGTTCCGGGGCCGCTTCGTCGCGGAGCGCGAGACTTAGATGCAGTCGAAGTCGATCGAACTGGAGGGGAAGATCCTCCGCTGGAAGGAGAAGGTCTTCGGCGAGGCCCCGTCCGCGGGACACAGCCTCTGGATCTCGATGCATGGTGGCGGCAACGCCCCGGCCCGGGTGAACGACCAGCAGTGGACCAACCAGATCGGCCTGTACCAGCCCGCCGAGGGGATCTACATCGCACCCCGGGCGCCGACCGACACCTGGAACCTCTGGCACGAGGGGCACATCGACCCGTTGTTCCAGCGGCTGATCGACGACTTCGTGGCGTTGCGCGGCGTCGACCCGGACCGGGTCTACCTGATGGGCTATTCGGCGGGCGGAGACGGCGTCTGGCAGTTGGCTCCCCGGATGGCCGACCGCTTCGCCGCGGCCTCCATGATGGCCGGGCATCCGAACGAAGCGTCCCTGCTGGGGCTCCGCAACCTCCCGTTCGCGATCTTCATGGGCGGCGACGACGCCGCGTACAAGCGCAACCAGATCGCGGCCGAGAAGGGCGCGGAACTGGACCGGCTCGAGGCGGCGGACCCTGGCGGCTACGTGCACCGCGTGCGGATCTACGAGGGGCTGGGCCATTGGATGCAGCGCAAGGACGCGGAGGCGGTCCCCTGGATGGCGGGCTTCCGGCGGAATCCGTGGCCGAAGAAGGTGGTGTGGCAGCAGGACGACGTGGTCCACCGCCGCTTCTACTGGCTCCGGGTTCCCGAGGCCTCGCCGATCGAGGAGCGCGCCCTGATGACCGCCGTCGTCGATGGGCAGGAGATCCGCCTCAGTGGAAAGGTCCCACAGGGGCTCCAGCTCCGGCTGTCGGATTCGCTCCTCGATCTCGACAAACCGGTGAAGGTCCTCGTCGGGGAGAAGGAGGTGTTCGCCGGGGAGGTCCCTCGCCGGGCAGGTGTGATCTCCGAGAGCCTGCTGGAACGTCTGGATGCCCCGGGTGCCGCGACTGCACTGCTGGTGCTGCCGTAGGGCTGGGGTGCCGTCGTGAAGCGTTGAAAAGTGGAAGCGTTGAAAAGTCCGACCGTGGCCGCCGTTTTCTCCCCTCCACCCCTTCAACGCTTCAACTCTTCAACCTCTCAACGAATCAACCCTCCCGATCACCGCCGCAGCTCGAGTTCCACAAGGGAGACCGCCTGTCGGGGAAGGCGCATTCGAAGGGTCACAATCCGGCCGTCCTGCATGATTCCGCCAGGAAGCGGCATTTCCGTCAGGCGTCCCGCCTTCTCGAGGGCCGCGTATTGTTCCCGGCTGGGCTTGGACGGAGAACCCATCTTCAGCCAGGCGGCGTAGGCGTTGCCGTGCTCCTGATCGATCCGGTGATGGCTCCGCAGGACCGGATGGATTCCCGGTTCGACGCCGGTCCAGGTGACGACCACCTCGGCGTCGGGACCCGGCAGGTCGTCGTCGTGGTAATGCCACAGGAGTGCGTGGAGGCGTTTGCCATCCCTTGAGGCCAACGCGGAGACGTCGGGTTCGCCTCGGACGCCGTCGCGGACGATGCGCTCCAACGGCACCGCCGCGGTGCTTTCCACCGGCAGCCGGAGGCCGTTCATCCGGGAGAACATCCGGAACGTGTTCAGCACCGGCTTGTCGATGCCGCCGCTGGCGAGCGAGCGGAAGCCGGCGAAGAGCGGCTGGTCCTCGAACTCGAAGGCCCAGGTCAACGCCCCTTCCAGGTTCACGCCGTGCCGTTCGGCGAGGTCGAGCTTCCTCGGGAAGCTGGCCGCGGTGTAGCTCGAGTACGTGGTGCCATTCCGGTAGGCGAGCTGCGGTCCTTGGCATGCGGCACAGCCTTCGGGATCCGATTCGCCGATGACGATCGGCTTCGAGCGGACCTCCGGGAACGAGGCGATCACAGCAAACGCCCGGTCGATGTCGCGGAGGTGGTTCGCGATTCCCATCCGCACGTGGCCGTTGGTGGTGACCGGAGCCCCTTTCGCGTGGAACGAGAGGAAGTCCAACGGCGTTCCGACGCGGCCCGTGGCGAAATTGGTCCGGCGGAGGCTGTGTTCGAGGAAGTCCGCCAGGAAGGTCCCTCCGGGCCCGCCGGCGACGTCGGGTCCTCCGACGCGCGCCGAGGGCAGGGCACGGCGGACGCCGTTCACCGCGTGGTCGTGCAGGCGGAGGAACTCCTCACGGGTTCCACGCCAATAGCCGATGTTCGGCTCGTTCCAGGTTTCCCAATACCACTTCCCGACCTCGCGGACGCCATGCTTCTCCACGTTGTGCCGGGTCCATTGGTACACGAGTTCCTCCCAACGGCCGTAATCCTTCGGCGGGAACGCCCAGCCGGTGTAGATCTCCTCGTACTTCGCACCGGGCTTCCACTGGTGGCGGTACGGATGCGGCCGAACCGACAACGCCTCCGGCATGAAGCCGATCTGGACGTACGGCCTCACCCCGCGCCGTAGGCCGGCTTCCAGGATGCTGTCCACGATCGTCCAGTCGTAGATCGGACGTCCTTGGCCGTCCTCGCCGTACGCGCCGGTCGAACCCCACTTCAGCGCCGGCGCGCCGTCGCCGCTGGTGAGCAGGTTGTGCGTGCGGAAATAGACCTCCTTCGGCCGCAGGTCCCCGAGTTCGCCTAGCAGCTTCCGTCCGTTCGGCGCGGTCGAGTAGTTGGGCTCGTCGGCCCCGAAGAACCTCCAGATCGGCTTGAGCTCGCCCTTCGGACGGTCGACGGCAATCCGGATCTCCACCGGGAAGGTGCCCTCCGCCACCGCGGTCGGGCATGAGGACAGCCGGGAGGCGGCGAGCAGGATGGCGACATACCTGGAAAGGCGGGAGCGGGGCATGTGCGCCGATGAAACGGGCACGGACCGTCGCCGGGCAATGTCGCAGTGCTTTTCGGTCGCCCGAAGGTTCGGCTGGCGATGTCGCCGCCGATGAAGCCGGTTCAGCGGCTCGCCCGCGTCAGGGTGACCAGTTCGCCCAGGCGCTTGTTGTCGTTCCGGATCCGTCCCGTGAGGGTCCTGCCGAGACTCAAAAGCAACGGCGTGGCCAGGTCCGGATGCTTCGCGCAGAGCTCGTCGAAGCGCGCCGAGGAGATCCGCAGAAGGGTCGAGTCCAC
>CAIYXO010000648.1 GCA_903930165.1 uncultured Verrucomicrobiota bacterium
CGTACCGCCCATTGCGCGGCACGGTCGTCGTCACGCAGCCAGGTTGCCTTCGGCCAGTCTTCGCGCAGTCGTTGCGGCACCTCGGAAGACGGATCGGCATCGGTGAACGCGAGGTGGGTAAGGCCACGCTCCGTCCAGCCGACGGTGGCCTGGCCGAACGGCGTGGTCACGGCCCCCCACCCGATGCTGCGTCCGGCTCCGCCGTCCTTGAACTCGCCCGGAGAGGCCGCCTCGACAGTCACCATCAGGTCGTGAAGCCGTCCAGGCCCGGACAATCCGACCTCCAACGCGGCGTCGAGCACGCTCGACGAGGCTCGGAGACGCCGCTTGGCATCCTCGACGGTGAGGCATTGGAGGAAATCCTTCGGGGTGACGCCGGCCCAGCGTTGGAACAGCCGGTGCACCTGGGTTTCGCCGACCCCGGAAAGGCGCGCGAGGTCCGCCACCGAAGGCTGCTCCAGTCGGGCGGCCTCGAGATGCCGCAGCAGGCTTTCGACGCGGGCGTAGTCGTTCATCGGCTCCAGCCTAGCGCCGCCGGTAGAGGTGCCCACCCGATTCCCGGCCTGCGGAAAATCCGGTCCGTTCCCGGCTCACCGGTTGACCACAAGGACCGGGATCGGTATCGACTCGTGGATTCCCCGCCCCATGGCCGCCATCCCGAATTACAATTTCCGTGCCCATAGGTCTCAGGGCTTCACCCTGATTGAGCTGCTGGTCGTCATCGCGATCATCGCGATCCTGGCGAGCATGATCCTGCCGGCCTTGGCGAGGGCGCGGACGATGGCGATCAAGACCCTTTGCTCGAGCAACCTGCACCAGTGGGGGATCGCGGTGAACCTGTACGCGAACGACAACGAGGAGCGCTTCCTCGACAACACGGATGGCACCAGCCCGAACTGGCTCGGTTCCGGATCGACCCCCTTCCTCAGCCAGTACCTCATCCGGCCGACCGTCGCGCGCAACCGGAACGACAAGAAGCCCATGAACCACGTCCTCTACTGCCCGACCGACGAGTGGAACCGTCAGGCCGACGCCTGGACCACCGCGAACGCGGCGAACGGGCGCCCGATCTTCATCGGCTACTACTACCTTCCCGGACGTGTGGACGCCGCGTGGAAGTACGATTCGGACGGCCTCGGCGGCTGGCACTACCGCAAGAAGCTGGGTGGCGAATTCTCCCGCGCTCCGGTGGTGGTCGACCGCCTCCAAGGCCACGGAATCCACACCACGAACCTCTTCGACTCCCGGCTGACCTGGATGCAGCCGCTCAATGGGCGGCGCACCAAGACCGCCAACCACACCGGATCGAAGGGCGTTCCCGAGGGTGGAAACTTCAGTTTCGAGGACGGCCACGTGGAATGGATCAACGCGCGCCGCATCACGCTCGGGTCCAGCCAAGGCCAATGGCAATGCTACTACGGCCTCCCGGGCTACGGGCCCGGCGGCACCGACCGCTGAGAGCGACATCCTGTTCCGGTCGCAGGAATCGGGAAATGGAGTCGGACCGCAGCTTGGCAGCCGCGGCCACGGGAAATCGCGAATGCATTCGCGTCGTGACGGCTTTGCGGGCTGCTCCCTTCCCGACGCCCATGTGAGGGACCGGGTCAGAACCCGTCGCGGAAGACCACGCGGGCGATCCCGTAGAGCACCAGCAGCAGGAAGGAGAGGGACAGGATGAACCGCCGGCGGGCGATCTTGCGTTCGTAGCGGAGCGGGCGGAGTC
>CAIYXO010000649.1 GCA_903930165.1 uncultured Verrucomicrobiota bacterium
CCTCGGTGCATTTCCAGGCGCCGAGGGTGGTGGTGCCGATCCCGGAGGACCGGCTCCCGGCGGGTGGCCCGAAGGCGGTCGCCCTGGCCGTGACCGGGCCGGAGGGAAGGACGATGTCGGAGCTGACGGACAACCGGACCCTGGGGTTCGTGGAAGGGCGCGACCGGCGGGGCGAGGTTCCGATGGCGGTGGCCTCGGAACGCGGCGGGGTGAGCGGCATCAGCGCCGCCCGTGGGACTTCGCGTCTGATCGTGGTCGGGGATTCGCTGCTCTTCGCCAACAGTCCCATCAACAGCGCCGCGAACCGCGACTTCGCGGCCCTCTCCGTCAACTGGCTGCTGGACCGTCAGCAGTCCCTCGCCATCGGGCCGAGGGCGGTGGCGGAGTACCGGCTCAACCTGACCGCGCGCCAGATGCGGCTGATCCGGATCGCTTTGCTCGGGGCGCTTCCGGGCGGTGCGTTGGCCCTGGGGTTCCTGGTCTGGCTGAGGAGGAGGGCCTGACATGAACGGACGTTCCACCCTGATCCTGGTCTTGGCGGCCCTGTTCCTGGGGGGCTGGGTCTACACCACCGAGCGCAGTGCACGGACCACCGTGGAGGTGGGTGCCGGAGGGGTCCGTTTCGAGCGGATCGAGCCGCGCGAGGTCCTCTCGGTGGAGATCCTGCGGTCCAACACCGCCATCCGTCTCGAAAGGACGAACTCCATCTGGTGGATGCGCGCCCCGGTGATCTATCCGGCGCAGTCCGCAGCGGTGGAGGGCCTTCTCGAGGTGCTGGGCGCGCTCACCCCGCGGTCCCATGTCGGCGCCGCCGAGCTCGCCGCCCAACCGGGCGCCTTCGCCGCCTTCGGCCTGGATGCGCCGGACACCCTGACGTTGCGGTCGCGTTCCGGGATGACGATCCTGCGGCTCGGTGGACGTACGGCGCTGGGCAACCAGATCTACTTCCAGCAGGTGGGGAAGGAAGGCGTGTTCACCGCGGACGCCACCCTCCTCGGTTCGCTTCCCGCCACGCCGGAAGCCTGGCGCGACCGCCGGCTGTTGGCCGGCGAAGGGGAGGGATTCGACCGGATCGAGGTGCTCGGCCCGACCGTCTTCGAGGCGGAGCGCCAGACCAACGGGAACTGGACGCTGGTCCGGCCGCTCGCCGCCCGGGCCAATGCCGACCAGATCCATCGTCTGCTCCTCGAGGTGGCCGGACTCAACGTCTCGGGATTCGTCACCGACTCCGTGGCGGTCGCCTCGGAGGACTACGGCCTCGCGCGTCCGCTGGCCCAGATGATCCTCAAGCGGGGCACGAACGAACTGGTTCGGCTCCAGGTCGGCGGCGTCCCCACCAACGCCCCGGGCGAGGTGTTCGTCCGCCGCAGCGGACCCGGCAACATCGTCCGGGTCACCAACTCCGTCGTCGAACTGCTGCGCCAGCCGCTCGCCGCCTACCGTGAACGGCGGCTGCTGCCGTCCGTCGCCGGCCTGACCCGTTTGGAGATCCTCAACGGCACGAACGCGTTCACGCTGGAGCGGGAGGGGACCAACTGGTTTGTCGGGACGCCGCGGCGGTTCCCGGCCGACGCGGTCTGGGTGCGGGAGACGTTGCGGCGGGTGGTCGGCTTGCAGATCGAGTCGTTTGCGGACGACCTCGTGACGGATGCCGCGCGCTATGGGCTCGACCATCCGACGCGGAGCTACACGTTCACGGCGGGAGGCGGCGCCGGAGCGGCGGCTCGGCCCATCGCCACCCTTGAATTCGGGGCGCCGGCGGCGGGTGGCCGCCACGTGTATGTCCGGCGGACCGACGAGCCCGGGGTCTACGAGGTGCCGATGTCGGATTTCACCGTGCTTCCCGCCTCGGCAGGGCAGTTCCGCGACTGGGTCTTCGATCCCACCAACGCCGTCCGCATCGAGATCCGGCACCAGGGTCGGACCCGCATCCTGGGCCGCAACGCCGCGGGACGGTGGGAAGGCGGCGTCGCGATCGGCGGGACGCTGGCCGAACCGGCCATCGACGAGGCGCTGTACCGCATCGGGCACTCCGCGGGCGGCCGGTTTCCGGCGCCGCAGGAGCCGGCGCTCCGGCAGTTCGCCTTCGACCAGGTGGACCATGCGGTCACGGTGGTGCTGCGCGAGGGCGGGCCCTTCCGCTCCCTCCAGGTGCGCTTCGGCGGACGTCCGAACGCGGTCAACCAGTTCGTGCTCGCCCGGTTCGACGACGACGCCGAGGCGGTGCTGACGCAGTTCCCGCTGGTCCTGTACCAGGAGTTCATCGGGCCTTGGCTCGGGGCGACTCCCGCGGCCGAGACGAAGCCCGGCGCATCGCCCCCGTGAAGACGGCACCGGCCAATCCCGATGGCCGGCGTCCCTTCTGGTGCAAGAAGGGACCGGCACGCCGCACCCTCCGATGGTGCCGTCGCAGCGGCTATGTCGCCGGCGCGGTGGTCCTGTACGGCGCCTTCCACCTCAACCAGATCGGCCTGCCCGGCTTCGCCAAGGACTTCCTCGTCGGCCAGCTGAGGGAACGCGGCCTCGACCTGGAGTTCAGCCGCATGCGGATCCGCTTGGGACGCGGCATCGTGGCCGAGAACGTGAACATCGGACGGGCCGACGGGGGCGTCGAGGACCAGCTGTTCGTGGACCAGATCCAGCTCAAGCTGGACTGGTGGACCGTGTTGCGGTTCCGGCCGGAGATCCGGGCGGTGACCCTCCACGGCGGCAAGGTCGCCCTGCCGATCGCGGTCACCAATGCGCCGGCGGCCCGGTTCGAGGTGGAGGACATCGAGGGGCGACTGGTGTTCGCCGCGCCCGAGCACTGGATCCTTGAACACCTGCGGGGTCGTTGCCTTGGTGGCGCCTTCGACGCCTCGGGATCCTTCACCAATGCCGGGGCCCTGCGCCGGAGGAAGGAGGGGCCCGCCGAGGCGCCCGGACCGTGGCGGCGGATCCTGCTCCGGACCGTTCAGGAGGCGGAGACCTCGGTCTTCGCGACGCCTCCGGCGCTGACCCTGCGCTTCGAGGTCGACCTCGCGGACCGGATGCGTTCCTCGGTCGACGCCCGTCTTCACGCGGCGGGGGCGATGACTTCGTATGGTTCCTTCGAGGACGTGTCGCTCCACGCGAGCCTCAACGGCGCCCCGGTGACCAACGGCCTCTTCACCGCGGCCCTCCAGCTCGATTCGGGCAAGGCGGCGGTGCTCGACGGCGTTCTCGACGGACTCCGTTGGAACGGGAACCTGCGAATGCCGACCTCCGGTTCGGTGCCCGCCGAGGTGGACTGGTCGCTGCAGGCGGAGTCCCTGGGTTGGCGTGGAAATTCCCTGGGCGCACTCGACGTCCGCGGTCGTTCACTGCCGGCGGCATCGGATTCGGCGCTCCTGCCGTGGAATCCGACCCCGGGCACGGCGGTCCCTGCCGCGCCGACCTTCCGGACCTCGATGGAGCTCTCGCTGACGGGGCTCTCGATGACCAACGTCCTGCATGGCGGCCCCGTGACGCTGCAGGCCGAGGCGCTCCACAGCCGCCACGGCTGGTCCGAGGCGGTCGTCACCGTCACGTCGCCGGCGCTCGTGTCGCCCTGGGGGGAATCCGGACCGGTCCGCGCCAAGGTCCGGCTGCAACCGGCGGCGGTACCGGAGCTTGGGCTGCCGGCCGGAGCCGGATGGCGTTTCCTGCAGTCGGTCGGCGGCGAACTGGAGTTGGATGCGCGGGCATTCCGACGGCCGGACCTCGCCGTCGACTCGGCTTCGGCGACGGTGTCCTGGGGCGGCGGCGTGATCGGCCTGGGTCGGCTGGAGGCGCGGCTGTTCGGCGGGGGGATCCAGGCCAAGGGCCGTCTGGATGTCGGCACGCGGCGCGCGGAACTGGAATACCGTTCCGATGCCGATCCGGCCGGGGCCAAGCCGTTGCTCCGCGAGGCCGGACGTCGCTGGATGGGCCAGTTCGGGTGGTCTTCCAATCGCCCGCCACAGCTGCAGGGACGGCTTACGGTGACCTTCCCGCCCTGGGAATCGCGGGGAGAGGAGCTCCGTTCCGCGCTCCAGGACGCATTGATGCTGGAAGGCCGGTTCGATGGCGGGGCCTTCACCTTCCGCGGCATTCCGGGCGATGGCGCAACGGGTTCCTTCCGCTACGTCGACCGCGTCTGGAGGTTGGAGAACCTCCAGGCACGCCGGCCGGAAGGCGTGGTCCGGCTCGACTACGAGGGCGACGAGCGGACCAAGCGGTTCCGTTTCGACGTGGAGGGACGGATCGATCCCATGGTCGCCAAGCCGCTGTTCACCAACGCCGCCGTGGCGCAGGTGTTCGGCGACTTCGAGTTTCCCAGGGCTCCGGAGCTGGCCGGCACCATCCACGGGGTTTGGCTGCAGCCCGAGCGGATCGGTTTCACCGGCCGGATCCTCGCCGAGGACTTCCGCTACAAGGGCGACCACTTCGACACCGTCTCCGCGGTCGTCGGCTACACCAACCGCTTCCTGTCGGTCGCCGACGCGCGGCTGCGGGACGGAGACCAGACCGCGGTGGTCGAGGGGTTCGCCTACGACGTCGACGCGGGTCTCATCTCGTTCACCAACGCCGTCTCCCACGTGCATCCGGACCGGGTCACCCGCCTGATCGGTCCCAAGACCCACGCGATGATGCAGGCCTACCACTTTCCGGAGGTTCCCTCGGCGACGGTGGACGGCGTGATCGGGATACGTCGGGATCCCTCGAGGAACGACATCAGGTTCCGGATCGTGCATGCGCCACGGTTCCGCTGGTGGAAGCTGAACGCGAACGAGGTCTCGGGAACCGTGCATTCCCTCGGGGCGGACCTCCTGGTCACCAACCTCGCCGC
>CAIYXO010000650.1 GCA_903930165.1 uncultured Verrucomicrobiota bacterium
GCCGGGCTTGAGGCCGAGCGCGGCGACGATCTCGCGTCGGTGGTCGAACACCTCGCGTCCCTCCTTCTCGAAGCGTTCCACCCACTGGTTCGGGTTCAGGTCGGGCTTGAGGAACTCCTCGTTGATCCCCGGCTTCACCGAAACGGCCGGAGCCCCGCCTGCGGATCCGGCCGGGGACTTCGCGTCCGGTTTCAGGCAACTGCAGCAGCCGGAGAGGACGACGCCCAGGGCGAGGGCGGCGACGGTGGCGGCAATCCTTAGGGGCGAGGCGGACCAACTCGGACTCATGGGTGACAATGTCCCCCGTAGGAGACGAGGTGACGAGTCTCAAGCCACACCCATGGGCTGGATCTGACCGCCGACGTGGTGCCGGGCGGAGGTGCGGAGACTCCTGACGTCGTCTCCTACATGCGCACGGAGTAGGGAGGCCCGGGGGCCGCGGCCATGGCGGCCGCGGCCACGGGCTCGGTGGATCACTTGGCGAAGGCCTTGTGCTGCGGGTTGCCGCCGGACTGGAGGTACGCGATGAGGTCCAGCAGCTCGTCGCCGTTGAGTCCGTTGATCATCCCCTCCGGCATCAGCGACACCGGATAGGGCTTGCGGCCCTTCACCTGGTCCAACGCCACGGTCGTCGAGTCTTCCGGGTTCCGCGGATCGGCGGTCACCACGAGCTTCCCGCCCTCGGCATACACGCGGCCGACCAAGGTCGAGCCGTCCGCGAGCTGGATCTCCTCGGAGCCGTACTGGTCCGAGATCACCTTCGAGGGCTCGACGATGTTTTCCATCAGGTCCCGCAGGGTGTAGCGCGAGGCGACGCCGGAGAGGTCGGGGCCGACTCCGCCGCCGGCACCGTCGAAGCGGTGGCAGCTCGCGCAGCCGATGGAGTTGTACATGGCCCGGCCGTTCTCGAAGTTGCGGCCGCGGATGCCGCCGGACGCCAGCGCGAGCGCCTGGTCCACGGTGTACGACTTGCCGGGTCCCTTGGGCGCGGCGAACTGGGTCACGGTCCCGGTGGACTTGGCCGTGGACAACGTCTCCAGCGCGGCCCGTTCCGTCGGGTCCGTCACGGTCGCCAGGGCGTCCTTGCGGATGTTCTCGAGGAAGCCGCGGAAGCTGTTGCCGCCCTGCCACGGCGCGGTGCGGGGGAACCAGCTGAAGAACGACTTGCGCAGGGCCGGGGTCCATCCGGTTGTGGCCTCGCGCAGGATGTAGGCGAAGGCGATCTGCTCCTGGTTCGGCCGGCTGGCCGAGGCGGCGGCGAACGCGCTCGCGTAGCCCTTGTTGCGCTCCAGCAGGGCGTCGCTGGCGTAGCGGATATCCGCGTCGTTGGCGGTCAGCATGAGCGGCACGGTCTTGGCCACGACGCCCGGCGCGCCGAGCCGGACGAGGGTCCCGGCCAGCTCGCGGTTCATCGCGCGGCTCTTGGACGGATACAGCGCGTCGAGCCGACGCAGCACCGCCTCGCGCACCGTGCCTTCGGGATTGCCACGACGGATCAGCACGAGCTGGTAGGCGCGGATCGCGGCCAGACGGGCGTCTTCCTCCAGGCGGGCGAACTCCAGGGTGTTGAGCTTCTCGAGGATCCGGTCCCGGTGTTCGGCGGTCCCCATGCGGGCGAGTGCAACCGAGCCCTCGATCAGCGCCCAGGGACGCTTCTCGGCGAGGACACGGTCGGCCCATGCGGAGACCGGCTGACGCTCCACGGCGACGCGCGCGGCGTAGCGGATCCAGCGGTCTTCGTGGGCGAGGTGCTTCCAGGCCTTCTCGACGGCCCCGGTTCCGGTCCCCTCGGCGTGCAGCGCTTCCAGCTCGCGGCGAAGCGCATGGGCCTTGTTCTCCTTCAGCGCCTTCGCCGGGGCCGTGCTCTCGGTGCCGACGTAGGTCACGCGGTACACCGCCGACTGGGTACCGCGGCCGCCGATGGCGAAGTAGAGGGCGCCGTCCGCGGGATGGACGAGCAGGTCGGTCAGGGGCAGGGGACGTCCGCTGACGAACTCCTCATTCTCCGCCTTGTAGCCCGCGCCGTCCGGCGTGAGGTGGATGGCGTACATGGTCCCGTAGGTCCAGTCGTTGGCGAAGATCGCGTGCTGGTAGCGTGCGGGGAACTTCGCGCCTTGGCCGGAGGCCACGCCGGTGGGACTGCCGGGACCGATGTCCACGAGGGCCGGCAGGCTGTCGGGATAGTAGGTCGGCCACTTGCCCGCGCCGGAGCGCCATCCGAGATCGCTGCCGCTCGGCGCCATGCAGATGCGTGTGGGACGGTACCACGGCGAGCCGGCGTCCCATTCCATGTCGGAGTCGTAGGTGAACAGGTCGCCGAGGGAATTGAAGGCGATGTCGTACTGGTTGCGGTAGCCGTAGCTGACCAGCTCGAAGGTCTTGCCGTCGGGATCGGTGCGGCAGATGTAGCCGCCGGGCGCGAGGATGCCGCGGGCGTGGCCGTTGGCGTCCCAGAGGCGGGTCACGACCTGGTCCTCGTCCCAGGCCCGTGCGGCGCGGGAGAGCTCCATGCCCTGGGGCAGTTGGGTGTGGTTGCCGCTGGCGATGTAGAGGGACTTGCCGTCGGGCGAGAGCACGATGCCATGCGGGCCGTGTTCGCCGCCGCC
>CAIYXO010000651.1 GCA_903930165.1 uncultured Verrucomicrobiota bacterium
GCGTCCAGCGCGCCGCCGCCGGCAAGTTCCGCCTCGGCCTTGACCTCCAGGGCGGCACGCAGTTCCTCCTGGAGATGGGGGCATCGCGTTCCCAGTCGAACATCACCGCCGGCCTCAACACCGAGCTCGCCGCACAGCAGGCGGTCGAGGTCATCCGCCGCCGCGTGGACCGCTTCGGCGTCGCCGAACCCGTCATCGCCCCGGCCGGCGCGAACCGCATCCTCGTCCAGCTTCCCGGACTCAGCGAGGCCGACAAGCAGGGCGCCAAGGAACAGATCCAGAAGGCCGCGTTCCTCGAGTTCCGCATGGTCCATCCGGACAGCGACAACCTCCTCCAGCGCGGAATCGTCCCTCCCGGATACATGCGCATGTTCGAGATGGTCCCCGGACAGGTCCAAGGCCAGAAGGTCCCCTATCCGATCCTGGTGAAGCGGAACAGCGAACGGGGCCTCTCGGGAACCCACATCTCCGGCGCGGGCGTCGGCCATGAACCGGCCACCGGCTCCCCCTACGTCAGCTTCTCGCTCAACACCGCCGGCGCCCAACTCTTCGCCGAGATCACCCAGGCCGCGATCGGCCAGCGCCTCGCCATCATCCTCGACGGCGAGGTGATTTCCGCGCCGCGGATCAACTCGGCCATCGTCGGCGGCAACGGCCAGATCACCGGCAACTTCTCCGACAAGGAGGCCTTCGAACTCGCCACCGCCCTCGAAAACCCCCTCCCCACCCCGCTCGAGATCAAGGAGGAACGCAGCGTGGATCCCTCGCTCGGCGCCGACTCCATCGCCTCGGGCAAGATGGCCGCCATCGTCGGCGTGGTCGCGGTCGCCGTGTTCATGCTGGTGTACTACCTCCTGGCGGGCCTCGTGGCCAACGTCGCCCTGATCCTGAACATCGTCATCATGCTCGGCGTGATGTGCTCGCTCGACGTCACCTTCACGCTCCCGGGCATCGCCGGCATCGTCCTCACCATCGGCATGGCCGTGGACGCCAACGTCCTCATCTACGAGCGCATGCGCGAGGAACTGGCCTTGGGCAAGTCCGTCCGCGGGGCCGTCTCGGCCGGCTACGACAAGGCGTTCGGAACGATCTTCGACTCGAACCTCACGACCCTCATCTCCTCGGTGCTGCTCATCGTCCTCGGCACCGGACCGATCAAGGGATTCGGCGTCGCGCTGACCGTCGGTCTCTGCGTCTCGATGTTCACCGCGCTGGTGGTCACCCGCCTCATCTTCGACTTCCTCGTCGCCAAGGACCTCATCCGTTCCCTCCCGATGATGCACATCATCAAGGGCACCAACATCCGCTTCCTCGACAAGGCGATCCCGGCCTTCGTGGCCTCCTGGTTGCTGATCATCGTCGGCTGCGGCTACGGCGTCTTCGGCCGCGGTTCCAACATGTTGGGCATCGAGTTCGCCGGCGGCGACGAGCTCCAGCTCCGCTTCTCCCAGAAGGTGGACACCGAGAAGGTCCGGGCCGAACTCGCCAAGCTGGGCATCGGTGAGACGCGGATCCAGTACCAGAACGAGGGCGCAGGCGCCTCCATCAAGGAATACCTCTCCGTGACCTCGACCAAGGACAGCGGTTCCAAGGTGGAGACCGCCCTGCAGAAGGCCTTCCCGGAGTCCCGATTCGAGCGGGCCCGCCTCGACTCCGTCGGCGCCACCGTCGGCAAGGAGATCCAGAAGTCGGCGATCCTCGCCTCGATCCTCGCCCTGTTCGGCATCCTGGTGTACGTCGCCTTCCGCTACGAGTTCAGCTTCGCCGTCGGCGCCGTGGTCGCCGTCGTCCACGACGTTCTCATGACCGTGGGATGGTACTGCCTCACCGGATTCTTCGGCGAGGGACGCCAGTTCAACGCGACCTTCGTGGCCGCGCTCCTGACGATCATCGGCTTCTCGATCAACGACACGATCGTGATCTTCGACCGCATCCGCGAGGACCTGAAGATGGGTGCGGGCGGATCGTTCCGGGAACTGATCGACCGTGCGCTCAACCAGACGCTGAGCCGCACGATCATCACCTCCGGCACGACCTTCATCGCCACGGTGGCGCTCTATGCCTTCGGCGGTGGCGCGATCAACGACTTCGCCTTCACCTTCCTCGTCGGCATCCTCACCGGCACCTACTCGTCGATCTACATCGCGAGCGCGCTGGTGATCTGGTGGCACAAGGGTCAGCGCCCGAGCCTCGGAGCCGTGGCGGTTCCCGCGGGAACCCCGGTCCGGACCGCTCCGGCCACGCCCTGATCCGATTGCCCTCCCTGCAAGCCGCCCCTCACCCGGGGCGGCTTTTTCGTTCCCGGATCGGATCGGGATCGGAACGTCGTCCACCTCAGGTCGCGTGATGCGTTTCCACTTCCGATTCAATTCGGCTCATGACAGCGGTCCCCACCGGCCACTTCCCTTCGTGATGCCGATTGACGGGCCACACCGGTCGATGGCTTAAACGCCCGGCGGGATACGACCCGGTCCCACCCAACCCAACCGATGCCCGACTTCTCCTCGTTCGCCCACGCCCAACCTGTCGCCTGGGCTGTGCTCGTCCTCGCGGTGGTCGCCGTCTCGGGCCTCGCCTTCGGAAGCCTCAAGTTCCGCGGTGTCGGATTGGGCACCGCCGGCGTGCTCTTCTCGGGCATCCTCGCAGGGCATTTCGGTTTCCAGATCGAGACGCCCATCCTCCACTTCGTGAAGGAGTTCGGCCTCATCCTGTTCGTCTTCACCATCGGACTTCAGCTCGGTCCGGGATTCTTCGCGGCCTTCCGCAGGAATGGACTCCCGCTGAACGGTCTGGCAGCCGTCATCGTCCTCGGCGGCGCGGCCGGGACCTGGTGCGTGGCCCGGTGGTTCGGAATCGATCCCTTGGCCGCGGTGGGGCTGTTTTCCGGGGCGACCACCAACACGCCATCCCTCGGAGCCGCCCAACAGGTCATCCTCTCGCTGCCCAACATCGAGGCGGCCCGCGCGGCCCTTCCGGCACTCGCCTACGCGGTCTCCTACCCGGCCGGAATCGCCGGGATCATCGCCTCCCTGGTTCTCCTCAAGCTGGTGTTCCGCATCTCACCCGAGGTCGAGGCCGCACGCTATTCCGCCTCCACCCAACCCCGCTCCTCCCCGCTCTCCCGTCAGACCCTCGTCGTGGAGAACAACAACCTCGACGGCCTTCGCCTTGGCGACATCCCCGGCCGCCGCGAAACCGGCGTGGTCGTTTCCCGGGTCAATCGGCCTGGCACCGGACGGACCGAGGCCGCCGACGAGGATCACATCGTCCGCATCGGCGACCTGCTCCTCGCCGTGGGCACACCCGCCGCCCTCGACTCCTTCCGCCGGATCGTCGGACGCGTCAGCGACGTGGATCTGATCCAGGCCAGCGGCCCGGTGACTTTCCGCCGCGTTCTGGTCACCCACCGGGACGTCCTGGGGAAGACCGTCGGTGAACTCGCCCTCAACGACCGCTTCGGGGTGACGGTGACGCGTGTGACCCGGGCCGACCTGGAGATGGGCGCCGTGCCGGACCTCGCCCTCCAGTTCGGCGACCAGCTCCAGGTGGTCGGCGAAGCCGCGAACCTCGACCAGGCTTCGGCCATCCTTGGCAACTCGCTCAAGGAGCTCAATTCCACCCACTTCATCCCCGTGTTCACCGGCATCGCCCTCGGCGTCGCCGTGGGCCTCGTACCGATCGCCCTGCCGGGACTTCCCGCCCCCCTCCGCCTCGGTCTCGCCGGCGGTCCGCTGATCATCGCCATCCTGCTCGCACGGATCGGCCACTTCGGTCCGCTGGTATGGCACATGCCGATCACCGCCAATCTCGCCTTTCGCGAGCTCGGCATCACCCTGTTCCTCGCCGCGGTCGGCCTCGGCGCCGGACAGCACTTCTTCCATTCCGTCTTCACTCCCGCGGGCATCGCCTGGCTCGGCTCGGCGGTCCTCATCGCCATGGTCCCGCTGCTCCTCGTCGGCTGGTTCGCCCGGAAACGGATGAACCTCGACTTCATGAGCATCAGCGGACTGCTGTCGGGCGCCATGACCGATCCCCCCGCCCTGGCGTTCGCCTGCGCCATCGCCAAGGCCGATTCGCCCAGCGTCGCCTACGCCACCGTCTATCCCGCCACCATGCTCCTTCGGATCCTCACCGCCCAACTGCTCGTCCTGGCCCTCGCCGCCTGACGGCCGGCAGATCCCGGACGGCCATCCCGCCGGAGCCGGCCGGAGCCGCAGGAGACCCGCCCAGGAGAATGAAAAAAACGGCGGCCCCGTCGCCGGGTGCCGCCGTCCGTAGGCCCTTTGGGGAGCCGGATCCGATCAGAGTCCCTTGGACAGGACGTGCTTGATCAGGTCGCCCACGCGGTTGCTGTAGCCCCACTCGTTGTCATACCAGCTCACCAGCTTGAAGAAGCGGCTGTTGAGCTCGACACCCGATCCGGCGTCGTAGATGGAGCTGTGCTTGTCGTGGATGAAGTCGGAGCTGACGACCTCGTCGGAGGTGTAGTCGAGGATGCCCTTCAGGTAGGTCTCGCTGGCCCGCTTCATCGCGGCGTTGATCTCGGCGAGCGAGGTCTCCTTCACCGTGCGGACCGTCAGGTCGACGACGGAAACGGTCGGAACCGGGACGCGGAACGCGACGCCGGTCAGCTTGCCCTTGACCTCGGGAATGACGAGCGCGGTCGCCTTCGCGGCGCCGGTGGTGCTCGGGATGACGTTCTGCGCGGCGGTACGGCCACCCTTCCAGTCCTTCTTGGACGGACCGTCGACCGTCTTCTGGGTCGCGGTGTACGCGTGGACGGTGGTCATCAGGCCTTCCTCGAGGCCGAAACCTTCCTTCAGCAGCACATGCACGACCGGCGAGAGGCAGTTCGTGGTGCAGCTCGCGTTGGAGATGATGTTGTGCGCGGCGGGGTCGTACTTCTCGTGGTTGACGCCCATCACGATGGTGATGTCTTCACCCTTGGCCGGGGCCGAGATGATGACCTTCTTCGCGCCGGCGGCGATGTGGCCCTTGGCCTTCTCCGCCTCGGTGAAGAGGCCGGTGGACTCGATGACGATGTCCACGCCGAGGGCTTTCCAGGGCAGCTCGGCCGGGCTCTTCGCCGACACGACCCGGATCTCGGCGCCGTTGACGATCAGCACGTCGTCCTCGGCCTTGTCGGGCGAGGACTTCTTGGATCCCACAGTGCCGGCGAAGCGGCCCTGGGTGGAGTCGTACTTGAGGAGGTAAGCCAGGTTGTCCGCGGGGACGATGTCGCCGACGGCGACGACATTGATCTCCTTGCCCACCATTCCCTGTTCGACAAGGGCGCGGAAGACGAGGCGGCCGATACGGCCAAAACCATTGATCGCTACGTTGACTGCCATAATTCGTTTTCTTTGATCGGATTCCGTTTTCGGAAACCGGGAAACTATCGGCCGTCGGGGTCGGGTCAACGCGGATTTGACGTGCGACCGAGGTTGGGGACATCGATAGGATTTCCACCATGCCCCGGGTTTCGATCGTGATTCCGCGAGCCGCCGCCGCCCTGCTGTTCGGCCTTCTCCAATGGACGGCCTCTGCGACGGACTTCCATGTCGCCAAAATGGGTCGCGACTCCGACGACGGCCTCAGCCCGGGAACCGCCTGGCGGACCCTGGACCGGGTGAACCGCCACCTCCGCGAACACGGCCTGAGACCCGGCGACCGCGTATGCCTGCGAGGCGGCGACTCCTTCGAAGGCGGCCTGACCCTGTCGGATGCCGGCGGCGGAACCGAGTCCGCGCCCGTGGTGGTCTGCGGAACGGGAAAACGCCAGGCAAGGATCCTTGCCGGAAAGGGCACCGGCATCCTTGTCCGCGAGACCCCATGGATCGTCGTTTCCAACCTCGTTCTCCAAGGCAGTCCGGACGGGGACGGCGACGGCATCCGCTTCGACCGCCTCCGGCCCTCAGGAGGACCGGTTTCCGGGGCGATCGTTTCCGATTGCCGCATCAGCGGATTCGCCTGGCATGGGGTCATGGTGGACGCCTCGCAGCGCGAACACGGCTATTCCCAGGTCCGGATCCTGAGGGTCCATGCGGCGTCGAACCGTCACGCCGGAATCCAGGTCTACGGGGGCAACCCGGGCGTGCGAACCCGGCGACCCCACGCGGATGTGCTCATAGAAGACTGCACCGCCTTCGACAACCCGGGGGACCCGGACCTGGTGAAGCATCACTCGGGCAGCGGGATCTTCGTCGACGGTGTCGAAGGTGCTCAGATCCGACGGTGTGTCGCCTCCGGCAATGGCATGGAGTGCCGCTCGGAAAGGGGCGGTCCTGTGGGGATCTGGCTCCACGCGTGCCGAGGTGGCGTCATCGAACACTGCGAGTCCTTCGGCAACCGCTCAGCGCTCCGGGACGGCGGCGGCTTCGACCTCGACGGGGGCTGCGAGGACTGCGTTCTGCGGCACAACTACTCGCACGACAACGACGGCCCGGGATTGATGGTCTACAGCTACTCCGGCGCACCCTACGTGGACCGTGGATGCGTCATGGAGCACAACATCTCCATCGACGACGGACGGCGGGGATCCGGTTACGCAGGCCTCCAGCTTGGTGGCGAGGAAGGCTGTCGGATCCGGGATCTGCTGGTGACGAACAACACCGTGATCGCCCCGGAAGGCGCGGTGACGGCGTTTCGGGTCCTGGGGCACGGAGTCGAAGGAGTGGTCCGAGGGAATCGGATCCTAGCCTCGCCCCACGCCGCCCTGCTCAGCCTGTCGGGATACGGCCACCGGCTCCGGTTCGAGGAGAACCGCTGGTGGCGCAACGACGGACGTCCGGTCTTCGTCGTCGACTTCCAATGGCCGGTGACGGAATTGGCGCGCTGGCGCAATTCAGCCGGTCCTGAGACACGCTTCGAGGTCCATGCCGAGATCTTCGCCGATCCCGGTCTGAAGCTCCTTCGTGGGAAGCGCCCCGCAACCTCACGCCCAACCGCGGCGAGTTGGCCCAGACTGGAGTTCGAAAGTTCCGGACCAAAGGAATCCCGGTTGTCAGGCCCCGGGGCGGAGTAGGCTCACCCTACTTTCGGTCGAAGCGGATCGTGGCGGAACGGCCGTGCGCCGAGAGGCCTTCGAGCCGGGCGAATTCGCCGACTGCCGAAAGGGCCTTCTTCAACGCGGGACGGCCGTACTCGATGAGGCTCGTCCGGCGTTGGAACTGGTCCACCGTCAGACCCGCGAAGCTGCGGCCCCCGCCGCCGGTGGGCAAGGTGTGGCTGGGTCCCGCGACGTAGTCGCCGAGCACCGTGGGCGAGTCCGGGCCGATCAGCAGGGCGCCGGCACTGTGGATCCGGGAGGCCAGCTTGCGGGCTCCGCGGACCATCAGTTCGCAATGCTCCGGAGCCAAACGGTTGGCCAGGTCCACGGCGGCGTCGACGTCCTTCACCTGGATCAGCCAGCCATTCGCATCCAATACCTTCCGTGCGAACTCGGCACGTTCCAGCAGCGGAAGCTGGCGCGAGATCTCCTTCTCCACCGACTTCAGCAATCGGGCCGAAGGAGTGACCATCCAAACCCGTTCGTGACCGGAGCCGTGCTCGGCCTGGGCCAGGAGATCCGCGGCGACGTGGCGGGGATCGGCGGAGTCGTCGGCCACGACCAGCACCTCGCTGGGACCCGGCAGCAGATCCACCGCGACATGGCCGAACAGCAGGCGCTTGGCGGCGACCACGTAGGCGTTGCCCGGGCCGAAGACCTTGTGCACCGGGCGGATGGTCGGGGTCCCGTAGACCATGGCGGCGATTGCCTGGGCTCCACCGATACGGTGGATCTCCGTGGCACCCGCTTGGACGGCGGCGAAGAGCAAGGCCGGGTTGACAGAACCATCCTTGGCGCAGGGCGTGCAGACCACGATCTCCGGGCACCCGGCAACCTTCGCCAGGGTGATGGTCATGAGGGCCGTAGAAACCAGCGGGGCCGTGCCGCCAGGAATGTAGATGCCGACCCGTTGGAAGGGCTGGTACATCTCGCCGACCTTTCCGCCGTGGGAATTCCGCGACTCCCAGTCGCGGCGCCGGGACCTGCGCGCAAAGGCGGCGATATTCTTGGAGGCTTCCGTCACCGCGGGTGCGCACCGCCTCGAGGATCCGCCGGGCGCGATCCTCGATCTCGGGGTCGAACATCGAGGTGGTCGCGGTGGCGCGGTCGAGCTGCGCGGCGTATTGGGCATCCGTAAGGCGGACGATCTGCATGGCCGCCGAGATTACCGGGAGCCTGTCCCAAGTCAAAACGCCCGCTCCAGCGAAGCTCAGGACTTCTTCAGTATCGCCAACCCCCGCAGCAGGTCCAAACCCCGCGCCAGCGCGGGGTCCCGGACGATTGGCGATGCCTTCACCTCGGTCTTCGCGTCGCCTGGGAGCAATCCCTCCCGCTGGGCGCGCACCAGGTCCGCCTCGTTGATCCGTCGCCGGGGAGACGATCCCGGTTCGCTCGGCTTCGATCCACCGTCGGAGGCGGCACCGCTGGAAAACGTCGCGAACGGATCCTCAAGATGAAGTCGGTCTTGCTCGGTGGAACCGCGCACCAGGATGTCCGGTTCGAGTCCGCCCCGCGGCAGCACCGAACCATCTCCAAGCCGAACCGCCGACAGCGGAAGCCGGATGCGACCGCCGCCTTCGAGGTCGAATTCCTCCATCACCGCGATGTCGCCGCCCGTGACCCGGCCCACGAGGATGGCCGAGGCTTCCCGGCGCAGCAGCGCAGCCAACGCCCCGGCCGCGCCCCGGGTTTCCTCGTTCACCAGGACCGCAACCGGCTTTCTCCAAGCCGCGGCGGCACCATCGACGGTGGTCCGGCCAGCACCCCAGTCCAGGATTTCGCCGGCTTCCCCGGAGAAGAGGCTTCCCGCCTGACCTGCCGCCTCGAAGGAGCTGCCCCGGGCGAAGCGGAGGTCCAGGATGAGCCCCACCGCGTTCCGGGTCCATTCCGCATCCCCCAAGGCCGCACGAAGCTGTGGAGAAAGTCCGGGACCGACCTGTCCCACGCGGAGATAGAGGATTTCGCCGTCGAATCGTCGCTTCCCGGCCAACACCTCCCCCGCTTCCGGGGGCGCGGGCTCGGCGGTGGCATCCACCAGGGTCCCGCCGAACTTCTCGATCAACGCCAAGGAAGCGGCACGGTCGAATTCGTTGGTCGCCAGCCCCAGGCGCGAACGCAACTGGGGAAGAAGGCGGTCAGGAGGAGTCAACGGGCCCTGATCGGCCGTGGCCGAAATCATGGAGGCCAGGAACAGGTTCAGGACCGGGACGCAGCGTCGCATTTCGCGGGACTTATCGGACACCCCGGGGACGCGGGCAACGAAAGTTCAGGAACCGTCCCTTCTCTCAGGGCGGGATCTGGATCACCTGGCTGCCGGGCAGCCAGCCGACATGACCGAAGGAGTCGACGATGCGGATCCAGGGGCCACGGACCTCGTCCACGCGAACCTCGGCGCCGTCCGGAAGCGGAAAGGCGACCGAGGATTCGTCGACAGGACCGAACCGGGCCGCCACACCTTGACCGACAACCACCGCATCCGGGGCGGAACGGGTTCCGGCCAACGAGACCGAGTAGCCCAGGAGCAGCAGGATCGTCGCGGCGCCGAGACGGTTCATCCATCTGCGGAAGTGCCCCGCTCGATCGTCGCGATCCAGTCCGACGAAGAGCAGGATCGCCCAGCTCCAGGCCGCGACGGCGGCCGGAACCGCCCAGCGACGAGGCGGCAGCCGCCGCACCCATTGTGTCCACTCGGGCCCCGCCCCGCCTGCTACCTGACGACGCGCGAGTTCGAGGTTGCCGCGGATCTCTCCACGGCCTGGCTCCGCCCGCTCGGCCAAACGCCAGGCGGCGATGGCCCTTCCCACCTCGCCGTT
This sequence comes from uncultured Verrucomicrobiota bacterium, assembly GCA_903930165.1. Taxonomy (GTDB): domain Bacteria; phylum Verrucomicrobiota; class Verrucomicrobiia; order Limisphaerales; family UBA9464; genus SXXZ01. The sequence goes on from CAIYXO010000651.1 coordinate 9,862, forward strand.
TCGGAAGCGGGCGTTGCCGAGGTTGTAGAGCACGCCTACCGACGGCCGTCCGTTCGTGAGGGCCCGTTCGAAATGCCCCACCGACTCCTGGAAACGCCCCGAGGAATAGGCCGCGATACCACGGTCGAAGTCGGACTGTGCCGCGGCGCGGATCGCAAAGAGGAACAACCCGCACACGATCCGCAAAAGGATGGAAACGGCGGTGTTCACGGGGACTCCCTTGTCAGCGACTGGAGCTCACCAACCACCCGCTCCGTCATCTCAAGCCACGTCGCCAACTCGTCGGGAAGGGCCATCGGGGCGAAGCGCGCGGCATCCGACGCGGCGAACAACCGCCTCAGGTTCTCGATCGATTCCTCGGAAACGCCCTGCTCACGGAGCGGGTCCACCACATCCACCGCCGTCAAGGAAGCTCCCGAGGCCAATCCAAGACTCAGGGACACCTGCTGTCGGAGCAGCGCCGACAACGCGTCGAAGAAGGCCTTGGAATCCCCGGCCGCGGCGGCCCGACGCAGCGCCGCCTGCTGGTCGCGAAGCGTCATTTCGGCCAGGTGCCTCCGGGTTGGGGCCTGGCGCCGGTTGCGCCGCCGCCGAAGGCCACGAAACCCGACGAAAAGGCCGAGACCGACGAATGGAGCCAGCAGCACCAACCCGAAGTACTCCGAGTCGAGCGGGGCGGAATCGACCGAGATCGCGGGACCGGCGGCGGGCATCAGAGGCTGGAGTCCTCCCGCTCCCTGCGGCGGTGTGCGAACGGCCTCGGGGGCGGCCGACTTCGAAGGATCCGCCGCCGCCGCCGTCGCCTCCCCGCCCGCCTCGGGTTCGACGACCTGGATGGGAATCGGCTTCAGCCGCGCCGTGGAATACCGGCCCACCTGCGGATCGAAGAAGCTGAAGGGCTGGAACTCCAACGCGGTCACCTCGGTGGAGTCGACCACCACGGCTTCCTCGAAAACCTTGGTTCCGGTGAGGCCCAAGGGATCGGCAGGTTCGAAAAGGTTGGTTCCCGGATAGGTCTGGAGCCCAGGCGCCTTCACCAGTCTCGGCGACGGCAGCCCGTCGAAGGATCCATTGCCGCGGACAAGGAATCGAATCGTGACGGCGTCCCCGCGGTTCAGGTTGGTGCGGGAGACCGTGGCCTCGATCTGGAACCGGCCGACCGCGCCGCCGAAGTCGGCCGGACGCCCGGCAGTGGGAAGCGGCAGCACCTTCAGCCGCCGACCCGGCGCCTCCAAGGCGAACCGTTTCAGTTCCGCTCCTCCGCCGAAGAAGTCGTCGATGAGGCTGCGAGCACGACGGCGGCCCACCTCGGCGACCACCTCCATGGAAACGGGCCCCAGGACCAGGTCGCCTTCCTTGGTCGGGATGACCGCCTGCCGGCTGGCCGATACTCCCACCAGCACTCCGTCCCGGATCACCTGGGAGCTGATTCCAGGACCGGTCCGTCCGACCACGAATCCGTCGAACGACATCTTGTGGGGAGTCGCTTCACGGAGGTTCAGGGTCGACTGGATCTGGATCTCACAGGCCAGCGTCTCGCCGAGATAGCAGGTGTCGCGAGCTGTATACAGGTGCAGCGTGACTGGGTCGTTCCGCGGTTCCGTGGCCAGCACCTGTGCGGAAACCGGCTCGGTCCGGAGAACCCCGGCCGAAGTCGGAACCGAAATGGAGGGGATGCGCAGTTCCCCGGTTCCACGCAGGGAACCGCGGTATCGGATGACCACCTGGAAGGACGAGACGCCGTTGAGGATCTGCTGCCGTTGTTCCTGTCCCAGCGATTCCGTGAACACGAGGATCTGGCTGTTCGGAATGGACGGGATCGCGCTGGGAACCGCGTCCTCCACCACGATCCGCATCGGGATCACCTCGCCGTCCTCCATGAACTCGCGGTCCAATTCGAGCCGTGCCGTCGCACCCGCAAGCACCGTCTGGAGACCCCAGGCGAGGATGCATGTCCACAGGGCACGAAGCCCGGTACATCTGGCGTCCCGATGTCGCATCACCACGGCTTCCTTGAGCGACGGGCTGGGGTGTTCTCACCGTTCTGACCTCCGTTCCGGTTGCGCAGGACCAAGGCCCGCTCCCGGCCTTTCTGCGCATCCAGGACCTTCTCCGCTTCCCGAACCGTCATCATCGTACCCTGACGTCGGTCCTTGCCGTCGTCGGCCCCGGCGGGATCAGAGCCCCGCTGGTCTTGTCCGTCACGTCCCACCGACGCGGCCGAGCCTTCCTGGTTCCCCTTTTCACCGTTCTTCTCCCCGTCCTTGGCCTTCCCTTCCGGGGACTCCTTGTCGTCCTTCGGCTCGCCGGGTTCCTGTCCCGCCTGGTTCGGTTCCTTCTGCTGCGGCTGGGACTGATCTGACGCGTCGTCACCCTCGCCCTTTTGAGATTGGGGCTCGCGGTCCTTGGATCCCTGGTCCTTTTCCGAGCCCTGCTTCTGCTTCTGCCGCTTCTGGGAGTTGGCGTCGCCCTTCTGATCCTTCTTCTCGTCCTTCTTGTCGTCCTTGTCGGAATCGCCGTCCCGTTGCTGCTGCTGCTCCGGTGGAGGAGGAATGGACTCGATGGCGCGGCGTACGAACTCCGCGTTGTCCCGCGCCGCGGCATCGCCCGTGTCGAGCTTCTTGGCGGCCGCGAAGCTGGAAAGCGACTGCCTCCACTGCTCCTTCTTCGCTTCGGCTTCGGCCTCGGCCTCTCCCAGGCGGAAGCGTGCGTTTCCCAGGTTGTACCAGGCCTGTTGCTGCAAGGAGATGTCCGGGGACCTCAACACCTGTTCATAGTGTTCCGCCGCGGCCTTGAAGTCCCCCATCCGGTAGGCCGCGTCCCCGGCGTTGAATCGGAGCCGGAGATCCTCCGGGTTCTTCCGCGAAAGATCCTCGTAGAGGGACCTGGCCGTCTTGAAGTCCCCGGACTCGTACTTCCTCAACGCTTCGTCGGCCGGACCCGCCTCCATCCTTGGAACGACAGCCAGGCCCAAGAGAAGGCCCAACCCCATTCCCGCAGCGGTGACCACCCCCGCGGGAATCACCGGCGGGGCCGTGGTCCCGGAGCCTTGACGCACACCCGACGCGGACACCTTCCGTTTGTCGGACGCGGCGTCCGAGACCAGGAACTCGAACAGCAGCAGGAGCAATCCGGCACCGAGCGGCCACTGGAAGCGTTCGATCCGCGTACGCTGCCGCGAGGATTCGAACCGGGTGGCCTCCAGCGGGGCGATACCGCGGCTGTAGAGGTCCTTCATGGTCTGCCCCGAGCGAAGCGGCATGTGGAACCCGTTGGCCGCCCCCGCGATCTGAACCAATAGCGCCTCGTTCAGCCTCGAACGCACCGGGTTTCCGTCCTCGTCCTTCAGGAACACCGAGTTCCCGAACGGATCCGAACTCTTCAGCACCTCGCCGTTCGGCGTTCCGACGCCGACGGTGAAAAGACGGATCCCGACACGCGCGAGCGTTCGCGCCGCCGAGAGGGCCATCTCGTCATGGTCTTCGCCGTCGGTGAGCAGGATCACGACCTTTTGCGCGCCGGATTCCCCGGAGAAGGCCTCCGCCGCCTCGTCCAACGCCGCACCAATCGAAGTTCCCTGCTCGGGAATGAGATCCGGGTCCAGGGCCGCCACGTTCTGCCGGAAGGCCTCGGCATCCAACGCCAGGGGACATTGGACGAACGCGGTACCCGCGAAGGCCACGAGACCCAACCGGTCGGACTTCGCATGCGCGATCAGGTCGTAGCACGCGAGCTTGGCGCGGACGAGACGGCTGGGCGCCACGTCGTTGGCCAGCATGGATCGCGAGACGTCGACGCAGACCACGATGTCACGCCCGCTCGCCTGGACGACTTCCTCCCCTTCTCCCCACCTGGGACGGGCCAATCCAAGGAGGACGAGACAGAGCCCCAGGGTCACCATCACCCGCTTGACCACCGGTCGACGGCGGGACAACCCGGAAGTGAGGTCCGGGAGCAGGCGGGCCCGGACGAAGAGGTTCACGGCGTCGCGATTGCGCCGCCAGGTCCAGAAGAGGAACCAGCCGCACAGCGGCGTGAGCAACGCGGCCAGCAAGGCCATCTTGGGTTGCGCGAAGTCCATGTTCATGGGAGCCGTCGCCAGACGGTGTTGCCCAACACGATTTCAAGGAGGAGGAACACGACCGCCGGCGTCACGAACCAACCCATCAGCTCTCCATAGAGTGCGTGTTGATGGGTCTCCAGTTCGGTTTTCTCCAACCGGTCGATCTCCTCGTAGATCGACTTGAGGGTCTTGGTGCTGTCGGCACGGAAGTAACGTCCGCCGGTACGTTCGGCGATGCGGGTCAGCGTCTCGTCGTCGATGTCCACCGGCACCTGACGGTAGACCTTGCGGCCGAAGGCGTCCCTGCCGACCGGCATCGGGGCGTTGCCGCGGATGCCGACCCCGATGGCGTAGACCTTGACCCCCAAAGACTGGGCCGCTTCCGCGGCGGTGAGCGGCGGGATGGTTCCGGCGTTGTTCTGGCCGTCGGTGATGAGCAGCGCAATCCGGCTCTTCGACTTGAGTTCCCTCAGTCGATTCACGGCGGCGCTCAAACCGGAACCGATGGCCGTGCCCTGCTCCCCCAGCACCTCGAGACGATCGAGATGCCGGACCAGGAACTCGTGGTCCAAGGTGGGAGGTGCCGCTATGTAGGCGTAGCTTGAGAACACCGCCAACCCGATCCGGTCGTTGGGACGGTTCCGGATGAAGGATTTCAGGGTCTCCTTCGCGACGGCCAGTCGATTGACCCGCTCGCCCTTCAGCTCGAAATCCTCGCTCAACATCGAGACCGACAAGTCGAGGGCGACCGCGATGTCGATCCCGCTGGCCTTTCTCGGCAGCTCCCCCTCGGCGATCTGCGGTCTCGACATTCCGATGCAGACCAAGGCCAACGAAACCCAGCGAAGCCCCGCGAGCACCCGTCCCGCCAACGAGCGGTCCATCTGCAGCACCCCCTTCACCAGGCTCAGGCTGGAGAAGAGGAAGACCGGCTCCCGGAAGCTACGGCGGCGGTGGACAACCAACACGGGCAGCAGCACCAGACCCAGCAACCACCATGGCGAGGCAAAATGGATCATCGCGATGCCTCCGTGTGAACCGGTTCCGGGCGGGGCAGAGGTTGGGATTCGACCCCGGTCTCGTCGACCAACGCCGAGGCCATCTGATGCAACCTCTCCAGGTCCGCACGCCCCGGTTCACCGCGCGCAAACTTGACCAGGTCGCATTGGATCATGAAGTCGCGGAGAAGCTCCTTGTGGCGGAGGTCCAAGGCGATGCTTTCCCGGAGTCCCTCAAGGAACTCCTCCGTGGTTTGGTCCGGTGCCCGAAGTCCGAACCGTTCCTCCAGGTACACCCGGACGATCTCCGAAAGCAGGGTGCAGAATGGCTCGGGCTGGTCGAGCACTCCCCAGGCCTCCGAAAGCCGGGTCCTCGCCCTGGCTGCCGCCGTCTCCCGCACTTGGGCGGCGCCGCGGCCGGGTGGCTTCCGGCGCCACCAGACCCAGGCCAAGATCGCCAAGGGCACCGCGACCAGAAGCCCGCGCACGACCCAAGGCGCCACAAGGGCCAGGTCCAATGGCCCACGGATGTCCTGCAACTGCCGCGGAACCGCGGGGGCGTTCGTAGCCACGACGGCCTGGGCCAGAAGACCCGGGATCATCGACCCCTCCTTTGACGCCGACGGTCGAAGAACGAGGCCAACTCCCCGAGATAGGCGTCCTCCTCGGCCCCGGCTCCCGGCACCACCATCCGGAGGTGGTCAACGCGACAGCCTCGGAAAAGTCTTTCCAGCTCCGACTGGGCCTTCTGTTGTCGCACCGCGAAAGCCTGGAGACGGCGCTCGTCGGAGGTGTTGATCTCGACAACCTCTCCCGTCTCCGCGTCCTGCAGCATCAGACGGCCCACCGAAGGGAGCGCCTCCTCGCGCGGATCCACGAACTGCAGGGCGATCAGGTCGTGACGCCGGGCCACCTGACTGAGGACGGACTGGGAGATCCGGCCCAACGTCTCGGACTGAAGCACCCGCCGTTTCAGGTGCGCCTCGATCAAGGCCCGGCTCGGACGTGTCTCGCCGAGGAAGTCCGAAAGAAGCACGACCACGGAACGGTGGGGCAGCACCTTCCTGAGGAACTCGAGCGCGCCGTTCGTGTTGGTCCCCGGGAACACCGGGCGATGGAACAGGATGTCCCGGACGACACGCAGGACGTGCCGGCGTCCCTTCGCGGGCTGGACGAACTTCTCGACCGACTCGGTGAAGAGGAGCAGCCCGACCTTGTCCTGGTTGCGAATGGCGGAGAAGGCCAACACCGCCGCCACCTCGGCCATCAGCTCACGCTTGGACCGGTCGCCGGAACCGAAGCGTCCCGAACCGCTGAGATCCACCATCAGGA
>CAIYXO010000652.1 GCA_903930165.1 uncultured Verrucomicrobiota bacterium
CGAAGAGGATCGCCCCGACCAGCCAGGGGACGATCAGCCCGAGCTCGTCGTCGCGCCCCAGCTTCGCGCCCCCCTCGTAGACGGCTTCGAGCCAGCCGAAGAGCGACTCCGTGGAGATGTATCCGAGGGTGGAGTTGCCGAGGAAGTGGAACAGGGCCAGCCAAGCCGCGAGGAGCACGCCGAGGAAGGCCTTGTGTGGAAGGCTGTCCCAGAGCGACCGGAGTTCCTGGAGCGGGGAAGGTTGCACGCGCGAGGGCGGGAAATTGAACCGCCGGAACACGACCGCGCAAGGGGAAGTCCCCAAGGAAACGCAATCGGAACAGGGCGCCCACCCGCCCTCCGTCCCGCGGCCGGTCGCCCAAAAGGCCGGAGCCGCTCAGCCGACGGTGTGGTTCCCGGCGCGGAAATCGCTGGCCGTGAGGCCGACGTTCCGCTTGAAGGCGACCGAAAGGTATTCGACGTGCGCGAACCCGGTCCGGTCCGCGATGGCCGCCAGGGGAAGGTCCGTCTCGGACAGGAGCTGCTTCACCCGGTCCAGCTTCACCCGCAGGATCTGGTCGTGCGGCGAGCATCCGAGGAGCTTCCGGAAGCGCGTCTCCAGGACCCGCCGGGACATCGGCACCTGCTTGACCACGTCGGAGACGCTGATGCCATTGCAGGCCTGCTGGCGGATGTAGCGGACCGCGGCGGCGATGTGGCGGTCGGTGACCGCGACGACGTCGGTGCTCTGCCGGACGGCGACGCCTCGGGGTTCGAAGAGGCGTCCGTCATTGAGGACCTTTTCCCCGCGCATCATCCGGTCGAGCAGCGCCGCCGCCTCCCAGCCGGTCCTGCGCACATCCGGCATCACGCTGGAAAGGGGCGGATCCGCCAGGTCGCAGAGAAGCTCGTCGTTGTCGACCCCCAGCACCGCGACCTCGTCCGGGACGTGCAGGCGGAGTCGGCGGCAAACCTCCAACACCTCGAGTCCGCGGATGTCGTAGGCGGCGAAGATGGCGACGGGCTTGGGAAGGCGGCGTATCCAGCGCGCGAGGCGGGCGGAGTCCGAGGCGGAGCCGGCACCGGAGACCGGCTCGGCCTTGGCGCCCTTGGGCGGATACACCTCGCAGGCGTGCCCCTGGGAGGCGAGATGGGCCACGAAGGCGTCACCCCGCCACTGGGACCAGTTGAACCTGGGCTCGCCGCAGTACGCGAAGTGTTGGAAGCCGCGCTCGCGCAGATGTTCGGCCGCAACCCGGGCCACCGCCCGGTCGTTGGTCTCCAGCCATGGCAGCGAGGGCAGCAGGCGCGCCGCGCTCAGGTCCACCGCCGGCAACCGGGTCCCCGCCACCGCCCGGGCGATCTCCGGCGTCTCGATCCGGGCGATGATGCCGTCGCCGCGCCATCGGCCCAGCCACTCCGGCGGCGGCGCACCCCTTCCCGCCTCCGCCAACGCGAAAGTCCATCCGCCATGTTCGCGGAGCCAGGCACGCACGCCGTGAAGCAGCTCGCGGGCGTAGGCATTCGAGGTCTCGACCAGGAGGGCCACCTTGCGGGGACGATGCATCGCCCCGGCATACTACCCCGATCCGGTGTCCGCGAAACCCCCAAACCGCCTGCATCCCCGCTCCTCCTCCCGGCAAAATCCCTCCTCCCTCTCGACGAACTCCGCGGCTAATGTGCCGCTGTGATTGGACGTCGCCTCCTGGTCCTGATGGCCATGCTCCTCCCGCTTCCGGGGCTCCGGGCGGAGGACATCGTCTTCCCACCCGACGTCGGGGTGGTGGACGTGCAACGCGCGCCCTACTTCGCCCGCGGGGACGGCGTCACCGACGACACCGCGGCGATCCAGCAGGCGCTGCACGACAACGGCGCATCGAACCGGATCGTCTACCTGCCCAACGGCGTCTACCGGGTCAACGACACCCTCCTCTGGCCGGGCGGCAAGGACGACGAGGAACGCCAACGCAACACGATCCTCCAGGGACAGAGCCGCGAGGGGACGGTCATCCGGCTCGCGGACTACTCGCCCGGGTTCGGAAATCCCGGACAGGCGCGGGCGATGATCTGGACCGGCAATTCGCCGGGACTCAGGACCCGGAATTCCATCCGCAACCTCACCATCCACACCGGCAAGGGAAACCCGGGCGCTATCGGCGTCCGGCTCTTCACCAACCGCCAGGGCGGGATGCGGGATGTCGACATCGTCGCCGGCGGCGACGGCTCCGGGGTGACCGGGCTCGACCTCTCCTTCTCGGAGCACATCGGGCCGGCCTTCTTCTCGCGCATCCGCGTGGACGGCTTCGACTTCGGGATCAAGGCGGCGAACTCGGTCAATTCCCTGACCCTGGAGGACATCCAGCTCAGCCGTCAGCGGCTCACCGCCATCCGCAACAGCGGGCAGGTCATGAACCTTCGGCAGGTGACCAGCTCGAACTGGGTGTCGGCGGTGCAGAACTTCGACACCACCGGCTTCGTCACGCTGCTCGACTCGACCTTCAACGGCATCAGGGGTCC
>CAIYXO010000653.1 GCA_903930165.1 uncultured Verrucomicrobiota bacterium
CGTGGAGTGCGCGAGTCCGCTCGCGCTTTTGGAGATGGACACGGATTCGCACGGAACGGCCCGGAAGGAAAAGACGGCTTCCGCGAAGCCGCGGGGTTCCCGGAGGGTAACGGAGTTGGGGGCCGCATGGACCTGATTCCATCCGGTGTCGGGTAGGGCGAAGTCTCCGGACAAGGCGTCGGGCGGGTATGCCAAGGATTTTTGTGGTAACGGCATCGCGCCTCCTGCGGTCATTGGCGCGTTCCCCGTCCCGTTTCCGCCATGCACCTCCCCCTGCATTCCCGGACCGTCGCCCTGCTGGCCGCCGGTGTCCTTTCGCTTTCCGCCGTGCTCGCCCAATCGGGCTCCCCAGCAGGACGTCCGGACGACAACCGGTTCACTCCCGTGGCCGTGACCCCGCCCGGGGCCCTGGACGAGCCGCTCGTGTTCGAACTGCTGCCCGACGGCCGCGCGTACATCGCGGAACGCAAGGGGGCGATCAAGGTGTTCGATCCGTCGGTCAACGCGGTCAAGACGGTCGGTTTCCTCTCGGTGAACACCCGGGGCAACAACGAGCAGGGACTTGTCGGGTTCGCGTTCGACCCGCAGTTCGCCCGGAACGGGTTCGTCTACATCTACTACTTCCATCCGACGGAGCCCAAGGGCGTGGTCAGCCGATGGCAGATCCGCAACGACGTGTTGGTGGCGAACTCGGAGAAGGTGATGATGGAGTGGGGCGCCCAACGGGAGACCTGCTGCCACACCGGCGGCGGCATGACCTGGGATCCGGACGGCAACCTGCTGATCACGGTGGGCAACAACCGCGGGAACACGCCCACGTCGCAGACCGACGAGCGGCCCGGCCGCGCCGCCTGGGACGACCAGGGAGGAACGGCGAACTCGGACTCGCTGGAGGGAAAGATCCTGAGGATCCATCCGGAACCCGACGGCACCTACACCATCCCGAAGGGCAATCTCTTCCCGCCCGGGACGCCGAAGACGCGTCCGGAGATCTACACCATGGGACACCGGAACGTGTGGCGTGTGTCCGTGGACCGGAAGACGGGATTCCTCTACTGGGGCGAGGTCGGTCCGGACAACCGCGAGGACGGCGAGAAGGGGCCGCGCGGGTACGACGAGTTCAACCAGGCGCGCGGCCCCGGCTTCTTCGGCTGGCCCTATTTCGTGGGCGACCAGGCGTTTCCCTTCTGGGACTACGCGGCCAACCGCGGGCTTGCGAAGAAGGATCCGCTGAAGCCGGTCAACACCTCGCCGAACAACACCGGTGTCACCGAGTTGCCGCCGTTGTCGCCGCCGTTCATCTACTACCACGGCGGCGTCACCGAGAAGTTCCCGGCGCTGGGCAGCGGCGGGCGCTGCGCGATCGGCGGACCCGTGTTCCACCGCGACGAATACCCGGAGGCGAAGCGTCCGTGGCCCGCGTATTTCGAGGGCAAGTGGATCGTCGCCGAGTTCTCGCGCCGGCTGATCCTCTCGGTCGGCATGAAGCCGAACGGGGACTTCGACACCATGGAGCGGATCCTGCCGGCGTATCGTCCGGTCGAGCCCATCGACATCAAGTTCGGCCCCGACGGCGACCTGTATGTGCTCGAGTACGGCGGCCGCTGGTTCCAGGCCAGTCCCGAGGCCAAGCTGGTGCGCATCCAGTTCGAGGGCGGCAACCGCAAGCCGATCGTCGTGGCCTCCGCCGACAAGACCGGCGGCGTGCCGCCGTTCGACGTCCGGCTCTCCGGGAAGGGGACGAAGGACAACGACGGGGACGCCTTGAAGTACCGTTGGGAGGTGTTCGGTCCGACGGGCGCGCCCCAGGTGTTCGACGTCGCGGAACCGGTGGTGAAGCTCGACCAGCCCGGAGCGCACGTGGCGCGGCTCACCGTGACCGATCCCAGCGGCGCGTCCGACAGCGCCTCCGTGCCGGTCGTCTCCGGCAACGAACCGCCGGTCGTCTCGGTGAAGATCGAGGGGAACCAGACGTACTTCCTGCCCGGCCAGCCGGTCTCCTATGCGGTCGAGGTGGCGGACCGCGAGGACGGCACGTTGTCCTCGGGCCGCATTCCCAAGGAGCGGGTCCAGCTGAGCATCGACTACGTTCCGGAGGGTTTCGACCTGGCCTCGATCCGATCCCTGCCGCGGGGCGAGGAGGCGGCGGCGCGGTTTCCCGCGGCCCAGGCGCTGATGTCCAAGGGCAACTGCAAGGCCTGCCATCTGGTCGAAGGCAAGTTGGTGGGTCCGTCCTTCGGCGACATCGCGCGGAAGTACATCGCCGACGCCGAGGCCCCCCGTCGCCTCGCGCAGAAGGTGGTGACCGGCGGCGGCGGCGTCTGGAGTCCGCTGGCCATGCCGCCCAACGCCCTGATCAACGAGTCGGAGGCCGCGACGATCCTCCAATACGTGCTCGGCCTCGCCACCACCAACAACCCGGGACTGGCCCTTTCCGGAAGCCACGCTCCGAAGATCCCGGAGGGTGACGCCGGACGCGGCAGCGTGCTGGTCCGGGCGGTCTACACCGACCAGGGCGAGGAACAGGCCACGCCGCTTTCCGGCGAAAGTCTCAAGGTTCTCCGCAGCCCGTTGCTGCCGGCGACGCAGGCCGATGTGAAGGAGCGGATCGAGGGCGGGATGCGCGGCATGGTCGCCAAGCGCGGCGCCGTGCTCGCCTACCGCGGGATCGATCTCACCGGCGTGAACCGGCTCGAGGTCGCGGCCTCGGCGTCGGCGCGGGATTCGCAGGCCGGCGGCACGGTCCAGGTCCGGCTCGACTCGCCGACGGGTGAGGTGGTGGGCGAACTGAAGGTGGAAACCCGTCCGGCGCCCTCCGGTCCTCCGGGAGCCGGCGGTCCGCCGGCCCGGGCGGACGCCCCCGCAGGCGGGGCCAGACCGCCCTTCGGCCGCGGCGGCCCCCAGATGCCGACGGTGCCCGTCGACCTCCGTCCGGTGGTGGGCCGGCACGACCTGTTCCTCGTCTTCACCAACGACACGGCGAAGGAGGATGCGCCCCTGATGAGCGTCGCCAGCGTGCGCCTCACCGCGGCTCCAGGCCGGTGAGGACCGGCCTCATCCGGGCCGGATGAGATACAGGCCGGAGTAGTTCATGAAGTGGCTGGCGTCCTCCATGCCGTAGCCCGCGAACCACTCCGGGCCGTCGTGGTCGAAGGCGCTCCAGCGCGGGGTGATGAAGCCGTCGGAACGCCGACGGTGCACGCAGACCGCGGACACCACCTCGGCCGCACCCTGTTCGCCCATCAGCCGCGTCACCGCGGCGAGGGTCCGTCCGCTGTCGCAGATGTCGTCGACCACGAGCACGTGCCTTCCTTCCAGCGGCGGCGCGTCGAGGGCCATCTCGACCGCATCCGCCTGGACGCCGTTCTCACCGGGGCGGTACGCACGGCAGCGGCAGAAGGCGGGCTCGATCGAGGCCGGGCAGGACAGGAGCAGGTCGGAGAAGAAGAACACCCCGCCGCGGAGCAGGCATACGGCGAGCGGCTGACGTCCGGTGGCGGCGGTGACCTCGGCGGCCCAGGCCCCTACCTCCACGCCGAGACGGGCCACCCGACGGCGCACCTCCTCGGCGGAGGCGAAGGGGACGAGGTGGGACGGCGCGGTGCGCGCGGAGGTCCTCGGATCGGGATTCTGCGGATTCATGAGGTGAAGTGGCGTCCAAGTCCGATGCGGGCGAGCAGCCGCCGGTATTCCACCGAGGTCCGGTCCGCCCTCAGGTGCACCTCGTCGTGCAGGTCCACGGGCAGTTCCTCCGGATGTTGGCCTTCCACGATGGCGCGGTCCTCGCCGTAGACACGGTGTTGGAAGGCGACGATGTCCGCGGTCGGCTTGTCGTGGTCGAAGTCCCGGGCCACGACCGCGAAGAGTCGGGTGAAGCGGGCGGAGACCGGACTGGCGACGTTGAGGATGACGAGGCGTCCACCGGTGGGGAAATGGACCACCAGCCTCGCCGAGAAGGGCAGGTGCAGGTGGTAGACCCGGCGCCAACGGAACCGTTCCGCCCCGGCATCGCCCACGTTCCCGACATGGCTCTCGAACTCCGCCACCAATCCGCGCTCGCCCGGCCGCACCTCGTACCGGGGAACCACGGGGTCCTTCACGGCGAAGGTCTGTGGATGGACGAAGGCGAAGTGGGCGACGTCGCAGAAACTCTCCACCTGTCTTCCGGCAGAGGCCTGCCATTCGATGACCGGAGTGACCGGAATCACCTGGAACGACGGATCCGTGGCCTCGGGAAAGTCCGGCGGCGTCTCCGCCGATTCCGGGTCGAGGCATACCCAGACGATGCCGCCCTGTTCGCGGCATCCGAAGAGGTTCAGGCAGAGCTTCCGGGGGACGAGGGCATCGGGCTGGGACGGAATGCGGGTGCAGTGGCCGGAGGGATCGAAGGCGTACCCGTGATAGGGGCAGACGAGGTCGCGGCCCGACACGCGGCCCTGGCTGAGGGAGGCGCCGCGGTGGTGGCACAGGTCCGGGGCGGCCCTCACGCCGTCGGGTGTCCGCCAGACCACCACCCGCACGTCCAGCAGGCGGGCCGCAAGCGGCGCGGTTCCCAACTCGTGGGAGTAGGCCACGGGGTGCCAGTGCTGTGACAAGGCGGCCCAGTCGGACCCGGAGAAGGTGGCGTCACGCGGAATGGAAATCGTCACCGGCATGGAGATCGGAGCGCACCTTGGCCAAAGTCCCGCAGTGGGGAAAGGCCGTTGCGATGCGCCGACCCGCGTTGCAGGCGATGTGCCAGAGGTGCGTTGCCTCCGGCATGCGGTTCGCTTCCACTCGGATCCATGGAGTCGTCGACCGGTGCGGGCAATCCGCTGATCCACGGGCTGGAAGACCGGCCGCCGGCCGCCGCGGCCGCGATGGCCGCGTTCCAGCAGGTGCTCGCGATGGCGGTCGGAACGGTCACTCCACCGCTGCTGCTCGCCGGTTCGCTCGTCTTCAAGCCGGAAGAGACCGGCCGTCTGGTCTCCGTGGCCCTGCTGGCTTCGGCGCTGGGGACGTTTCTGCAGGTCCGTCGCCGTGGGATCCTCGGCTCCGGACTGCTCTCGGTGACCGGCACCAGCTTCTCCTTCGTCGGCCCGCTCCAGGAGGCGTTCAAGCTGGGCGGCTTCGCGCTCATGACCACGGCGGGCCTCGTCGCCGCGCCGATCCAGGCGGTGCTCGCGCCGTTCCTGCCCCACCTCCGCAGGGTGCTCAGTCCGGTCGTCACCGGCGTGGTGGTCCTGCTGATCGGACTCTCGCTCATCCCGACCGCGATGTTCAGCGTCGGCGCACGGCTGGGAAACCACCCGGCCTCCGTCAGCGCCGGGGTCGCCGCCCTGGTGATCGCGGTCTCGGTGGCCTGCCAGGTGGCCGGACCACGCTGGCTGCGGCTCGGAGCGATCCTCGCCGGAATCGCCGCGGGTTGCGCGGCCTGCGTGGCGCTCGGCGCGTTCAGGACCCCGGACACCTCCGAGCTGCCCTGGATCCGGTTTCCCCGGGCTCTTCCCTGGGGCTTCGACCTGCGACTCCGATCCCTCGTGCCGTTCCTCTTCATCTACGTCGTCTCCCTGCTGGAGGCCATGGGCGACATGACCGCCACGGCGAGGCTCTCCGGGGTGCCGACGGAAGGTGCGGATTTCTGGAAGCGTCTCCGCGGCGGCGTGCTCGCGGACAGCCTGACCAGCATGGCTTCGGGCCTCCTCGGAGGACTCCCCAACACCACCTACGCCCAGAACAACTCGGTCATCCAGGTCACCGGCGTGGCGAGCCGCCGGGTCGGCTATTGGATGGCCGGCTTCCTGGCCCTGGCCGGCCTTTGTCCCGTGGTCTCCGCCTGGATCACGGTCCTGCCCGGACCCGTCCTGGGCGGCCTGGCGTTGATGCTCTTCGGCATGGTTGCGGCGGCGGGCCTGCGCCTCGTCGCGGCGGCCGGGCTCGACTCGCGGTCGATGATCGTGGTCGGCGTCTCGCTCGGCGTCGGCCTCGGTCTTGCCGCCGCACCCGAGGTCACAGCCTCGTTCCCCGGCGTCCTGAGAAGCCTCTTCGAATCCCCGATCTCCGGCGGCGGCGTGACCGCGATCGTGCTCGCTCTCGTCCTCCCGGGCCGGACGAACGAAACCCCCGACAAGGCCTAGGCCGAGACGCTGCGGAAGGGACTGGCACGCAAAGGCGCCAAGACGC
>CAIYXO010000654.1 GCA_903930165.1 uncultured Verrucomicrobiota bacterium
CGAGAGTTCGAACAGGGGCAGCGTCCCGTCGATGATCCATTCCTCGTCACCGGTCTTCTCGATGCGGGGCTTCTCGTGGTCGAACTCGTCCTGGATCTGGCCGACCAGCTCCTCCAACACGTTCTCCAGCGTCACCATGCCGGTGGTGCCCCCGTACTCGTCCACCACGATGGCGAGGTGGAGCCGGCGTTCGAGGAAGAGCTGGAGCAGGCGGTCCAGCCGGGCGGTCTCCGGCACGTAGATGACCGGTTTCACCTGGCCGCGAAGTTCCCCGGTGGCGGTGGCCCGTGAACGCGCTGAGTAGAGGTCCTTCACGTGCAGCACACCGACGATCCGGTCGAGATCGCCGTCCTCGCAGAGAGGGAGCCGGGAATAGCGGGTTTCGTCGGCGAGGCGCAGTCCGTCCTGGAGGGAAATCCGAACGTCGAGGAAGACCATCTCGCGGCGCGGGCGCATGACATCGCGGGCGCGGCGGCGGGCGAGGTCGAAGGAGTTCTGGACGATCTCGCGGGCAAGACTGGACCGGCCCCCGGCGGCGAGGCTGGAGCCGAGCATGAGGCGCAACTCGTCCTCGGAATGCTCCTCGCCGTGACCGCCCCCGGACTCGATGCCGAGCTGTTTCAGGACCCAGAGGGAGGCGACGTTCAGCACCCAGATGAGCGGGTAGGTCAGCCGGTAGAACCAGTGGAGCGGATACGCGACCCAAAGGGAGGAGGGCAAGGGCCTCTTGATGGCGACGAACTTCGGCGCCTGTTCGCCCACCACGACGTGGAAGAAGGTGACGACGGTGAGGCCGACGGAGGCGGCGAGGAGGTGGCGGACCCTTTCCGACTCGATCCGGAACCAGCCGAAGACCGGGTGGAGCAGCGCCTCGAACACCGGCTCCGCAACCCAGCCCAGGGCGAGGCTGGCGAGGGTAATTCCCAACTGGCAGGCGCTGAGGTAGGGATCGAGGTTCGCGAGGATGTGCCGCGCCATCGCCGCGCGCCGGTGACGGGTGCGGAGAAGCGGGTCGAGCTGGGTGTCTCGGATCTTCACCAGCGCGAACTCCGCGGCGACGAAGAAGCCGTTGAGGGCGACGAGCGCGAGGGCGAGTCCGAGCTTGCCCGCGATCTCCCAGAGGGTGGCCGGGGAGTCGTTCATGCCGGCACCTCCAGGAAGAGCGCGCGGAGCAGGTCGGAAAGCGTGACCAGGCCGGTCTCCTGGCCTTCGGCGCCGCGGACGATCGCCATGTGCTGGCCCGAGCGCTGGAGGATTCGGAGCGCCTCCTCGATGCGGACGGAATCCTCCAGGTACAGCGCCGGGCGAAGCCAGTCCTGGACGAGCAACCGGGCGGGATCGGGATCGGTGTGGAGGAGGTCCTTGAGGCTGACCACACCCACGATCCGGCGTCGAACATCGGTCCCGCTCCAGACCGGCAACCGGGTGTGGCCTCCGACCCGGCCGATCTCGAGCACCGCGGCGACGGGCAGTGAGGCGTCGACGGTGTCCGCCCGGTCGAGGGGCTGCGCGACCCGGCCGACGGTGAGGTTCTGGGCGTCCAGGACGCGGCCGATCAGCGACTTCTCGGTCTTCGTGAGGCCGCCGCTGGAGGATTGGATCATCGCCTTGAGCTCATCCCGGTTGGCGAAGAGGCGTCCGGTGAGCGCATGGTCGCCGGTGATGCGGAGCAGCAGGGCGGCGAAGCGGCCCACGAGGTAGACCACGGGAGAAAGCACCCGTTGGACGCCGGCGTACACGGGCACGAGGTAGATGCAGAGGCGGTTCGGGAACTTCTGGAAGAGCCGCTTGGGCAGGAGTTCGCAGGTGAGGTAGATGGCCAGCCCGAGCACGATGAGGAGAAGCACGAACGCCACCGAGTTTCCGCCAGCGAGCCGGCGGAGGTCGCCGAGAAGGAGCGTGACGGCCGCGAAGTTGGAAATCGTGTTCCCGACCAGGATGGTCCACAGGAACTCCTCGGGCCGGTCCATGTAGGTGAGGAGACGCCGGGCGTTCCCCCGTCCCGCGCGGGCCATCTGGCGGATCCGGAGACGGCTCAACTCGAAGACCCCGGCTTCCATGCCGGACAGGAAGAACGAGAGCAGCAGCCAGCCGGCAACCGTCCACCAATGCATTGCCGCATCGTTCACCGGGCGCCCTCCCTTTCGACGAGCAGTTCACGGACACGACGCTCGTCGGCCTGCTGGACGGTGAGTCGGAGGCCCTGGTACCGGAAGGATTCCCCGACCGCCGGTACGACGTCCGCGAGGAACATGGCGAGTCCGGCCATGGTTTCCACGCCTTCCGGGGCGCCCAGGTCCGGAACCTCGCGGCGGAAGTCGTCGAGGCGCATCGCACCGTTCACCCGCCATCGTCCGGGCCCGAGCCGTTCGAAGACGAAACGCTGGGGCTCGCCCTCCCGGCGGATCTCCCCGACGACGGTGGCGAGGATGTCCTGCAGGGTGATGAGGCCGGCGGTGCTGCCGTACTCGTCGAGGACGATCGCCACCCCGCGACGCTGGCGCTGCATCGACTCGAACAACGTCAGGAGGTTCATGCTTTCCGGCACGAACGAGGGGAACTCCATGGCGAGGAAGAGGTCGGGCTCCGGGGACAGGAGCAGGGTGCGGGTGTTCAACACGCCGACCACGTTGTCGGGCGTCTCGTCGTAAAGCGGGATCCAATGGTGGCCGGAGTGGCGGGCGGCGGCGACCATCCCATCGATCGGCATCTCGTCGGGCAGCATGACCGTCCTGGCTCGCGGCCTCATGGCGTCGCGGGCGCTCCGGCGGTCGAGGGCCAGCAGATGGAGCAGGATCTCCCGCTCCCCATCCCCCACCGTTCCCTGCTGGTGGGCGATCTCGATGAGGTCGGCGTATTCGTCGTCCGAGACCCCGCCCACCGGCTTGACCGACCTGGGAACGACGAGGGCGAGGATGAAATCGACGATCCGGCGGGCGACGTCGCGGACCGGACGGGTGATCTGGACGAAGACCCACATGGGCGCTGCGACGCGGACCGCCCAGACCTCGGGACGTCGGACGCCGAGGGCCTTCGGGGTGACTTCGCAGAAGAGGAGGAGCAGCAGGAGGAGCCCGACCACGGCGGCCCAACCGGGCCAACCGCCGCCGGAGGCGCCCATCACCCACCCGACCGTGACCGCGACCAGGGCGGCGTTGGCGAGGGTGTTGCCGAGGACGATTGCGGCGAGCACCTCCGAGGGCTCCGCAAGGAGGCGGCCGACGCGTTCCGCCCGCGTTCCTCCCTGCTCCACCAACCGGCGCACACGCCAAGTCCCCAGGGAAAACAGGGACGATTCGGCCAGGGCGAAAAGGAAGCTGGCTCCGATGAGGAGGAGAAGGAGGGCGATGGGGCCAAGGAATTCCACGACGAGCGGTGTCGACGATGCCGTCCGGAGGACTTCCGTTCAACCGGCAATACCCATGGGAACCGGACCCTCACCCGGAAGGGCTGTATTCCGTACTGTCTTGGGCGGCACCCGGTACAGCCACTTCCAAATTGACCGGAACCGCGCCATAGGGCCTATTTTTCGTTCCGGAGGGGACCCAAACTCCAGCCTGCCAAGCTGTGGTCTCCTCCCTATCGAACATGAACATCAAGGTTTCCAAGTCCATCCGCGGTCACGGGATCGTCCCGGGAATCCTCCTGGCAACCGCCTTGGCAGGCTTCGGTCCCGTCGCGAACGCCGCGCTTCAGGTCCAGCAGTGGCAGGGCTCCAACGCCGGTTGGGGCGGCCTCTCCGGCGTGGACACCGCCATCTCCCTGCGCTCGCCTGACATCACGGCGGTCGCCAACGTGATCGACTACACGGACGATCCCTCGGGTTTCCAGGGGGAGATCGCCGGCAACAGCCCTTGGCCTCTGGCCGTTTCGCTGTTGCAGACCGGCACCGGAGCCACCGCCAACTCGGATTTCGCGGCCCGGATCTCCGGCCTGCTGAACGTCTCCGTGGCCGACACCTACCGTTTCCGGACCTACTCGGACGATGGCGTCCGGCTTCGGGTCAATGGCACGACGGTCATCCAGGACGACACCTACCACCCGGAACAGGTGAACAACGGAAGCATCTTCCTGTCGCCCGGCGCTTACCTGGTGGATCTGGTGTTCTTCGAAGGTGGCGGAGAGGCCTCGTTGGAGTTCCTCATGGCCGGCAGCACCGGCAATTTCGCACTCGTCGGACAGCTCCCGGGCACGTCCACGTCGTTGAACGCGGTTCCGGAACCCTCCACCTACGCGGCCATCGTCGCGGCGGCTGGCATCGGCGCGGCCGCCTGGCGCCGCCGCCGTTCGGTGCGCTGATCCACGGGTCCCGATTCTGCTTCCAGGTCTCCCCTCTGGAGATCTTGCGTCCGCACGGCCTGCCAAACGCCAATCCACCGGGAGACTCGGTCCTCCCGGTGGAGGAGCCCGCGTCCACATCTTCGAAGGAATCAGCCCACCGCCCTTCCTGCCAAGGTGTCTGGGATTCCGGTCCACATCGGCGGGAAACGTCCGGCGTCCACCAAAAGGTGCCTCATCACCGGATCCCCAGAGCCTTGATGCGCGATGCCAAGGTCGTCGGCTTCATGTTCAGCACTTCGGCGGCACCACCGCGGCCGAATACCTTCCCCCCGCTTTGCTTCAGTGCCGCGGCGATGCTTTCCCGCTCACGTCGCCTCCATTCATCGCGGGTAAGGATGGGAGCCCTGTCATCCGGGGCGGGAGCCGAGGAAGCCACGCGGGGCAGGCCGGACTGGGGCAACTCGAACTGCAGCGGTCCGTCCTGGGCGAGGATCACGGCCCGCTCCACCGTGTTCTGGAGTTCGCGGATGTTTCCGGGCCAGTCGTGGGCAGCGAGTTGTCCGGCATGGGCCTTGGTGAACCGGGGCACGGGCCGGTTCATCCGGCGGGCCGCCAACCGGACGAAATGCGCGGCCAACGGACCGATGTCCTCGCTGCGTTCGCGGAGCGGCGGGACCTCGAGCGGAAAAACGCTGAGCCGATAGAAGAGGTCCTGGCGGAACCGGCCTGCAGCCACCTCCCGCTTCAGGTCGCGGTTGGTGGCGGCGACGATCCGGACGTCGACCTTGCGCACGCGGGTGTCGCCGACGCGCTCGATCTCCTGCTCCTGGAGGACCCTTAGGAGCTTGGTCTGCATGGCGAGGGGTACCTCGCCGAACTCGTCGAGGAAGAGGGTGCCGCCATCGGCGAGTTCAAAGCGGCCGGGCTTGTCCCTCATCGCGCCGGTGAAGGCGCCCTTGACGTGGCCGAAGAACTCGCTTTCGAAGAGCGACTCCGGCACCGCACCGCAGTTCACTTTGATGAGGGCGCGCCCCTTGCGTCCGCTGCCCTCGTGGAGGGCGCGGGCCACGAGTTCCTTGCCGGTGCCGCTTTCACCGGTGATGAGGACC
>CAIYXO010000655.1 GCA_903930165.1 uncultured Verrucomicrobiota bacterium
GGCGTCGCCGACGGCGCCGGCATACCCGTCCGGACGCTCCAGCACGCGCACACGCTGCCGCTGCTGATGCCCTACTCGTGCAGCAGCATCGCGGCCTGGGGCGAGGCGACCAGGGACGGGCATCTCTACCAGACCCGGAACCTCGACTGGTCACTCGAGGCCGGCGCCCACGAATTCCCGGTGCTGCTGGTCCACATTCCGTCCGAGGGACACGCCCACGTCATGCCGACCTTCGCGGGCGTCGTCGGCGCGAACACCGGCATGAACGACGCCGGCGTGGTGCTCTCGGAGATCGGCGACGCCGGGGCCAAGGAACGTCCCTACAACCTGCATGCGCCGCACTTCACCACCTGGTTCCGCTCGATGCTTTACGACGCCGGCGACCTCGACCGCGTGCAGGCCATCTTCCGCGGACTTCCCCAGACCAAGAGCTACCACTTCGTCTTCGGCGACGGCAGGACCCGGAAGCGCGCGGTGAAGGTCCGCACCCTCGCCAACGCCCCGGCGGCCGAACGTGTGCGCACCTGGACCGACAACGACGCCGGCGACGAACTGGCCCCGAACGTCCTGTCCTGCGTGGTCTACCACGACGAAGGCCGCGGCGCCTTTCCCACGCTGTCCGGCAGCCGCGGCAAGCTGGACGGCCCGTCGCTGGTCGAACTCGCCAACAGCATCCCCATCAAGGGCGGCAACGTGCTCAACGCCGTGTACGACGGCACCGGCCTCCGGCTCTGGGCCAGCTTCGCCGGAGGCGACAAGGAGGCCTACCAACGGCCGTACGTCTTCCTCGACCTGAACACGCTCGACGGCGACCACGACGGCAAGGGCGACCTCGCCGAGGGCGGCGCCGACCGGGACGGAAACGGCAGGCCGGACTTCCTCGACCCCCGCTGAACCGTCCCTTCCAGACCATGTTCCTCTCCGGTGTCATCGAAGGCTTCTACGGTCCGCTCTGGACCGTCGCCGAGCGGCGCGAGCTGCTCGACTCCATGCAGGCCTGGGGACTCAACACCTACGTGTACGGCCCCAAGGACGACCTCCACCACCGTGTACTCTGGCGGGAGTGCTACGGTCCCGCGGCCGCCGCCGACCTCGGCGAACGCATCCGCGCCTGCGCGGAACGCGGCATCCGGTTCCTCTACGCGCTCGGGCCCGGACTCGACATCCGGTACGGCGCCGACGCCGACTTCCTCGCCCTGCGCCGTCGGCTGGAGCAGCTCTTCGATCTCGGCTGCCGGGATTTCGGGCTCCTTTTCGACGACATCCCAGACCGGATGCATCCCGGGGACGCCGCCCGATGGGGCCACCTCGCCTCCGCGCAATGCGATCTCACCCATCGGCTCCGCGACGCCCTTCGGGAACGCGGCGCGGTCCGGTTCCATTTCTGCCCCACCCCGTACTGCGGCCGCATGGTCGCCGCGAAGCACGGTGGCGAAGGCTACCTCGAAACCGTCGGCCGGGAACTCGATCCCGAAATACCCGTCTTCTGGACCGGACCCGAGATCGTCTCCGAGAGGATCACCCTGGAACACGCCGCGGAACTCGCCCGCATCCTCCGGCGGCCGCCGCTGATCTGGGACAACCTCCACGCGAACGACTACGACGGCCGACGCCTCCATTGCGGACCCTACTCCGGCCGTCCTCCAGGCCTCCGTGGCGTCGTCGCCGGCGTGCTGTGCAACCCGAACACCGAGTTCCCCGCGAACTTCCCCGCGCTGCACACCTTCGCCGCCTGGGTCCGCAACCCGTCCGGCACATGGGATCCCGCGGAGGCGCAGCGGTCGGCCCTCTCCGATTGGCTCCCCCGCTTCGCCTCGGCCGGCCAACAGGTCCAACCGGAGGACCTCGCCCTGTTCTGCGACGTGTTCCACCTTCCCTATTCGGAAGGCCCGGGCGCAGAGGACCTGCGGGCGGCTCTCGACTCGCTGCTCGCCGACGATCCGGCCAGCTGGTCCCCGGATGCAGTACGGCGGTTCCTCGGACCCGCGGCCCGGCTGCGCGACTTCTGCGTCCGCGTCTCCGAACTGCGCGACCGAACCCTCTTCCAGGCCCTCCACCGGCGGGTGTGGGAACTGCGGGAGGAACTCGACCTCGACATCAAGTACGTCGAACACCACGCCGACCCGGCGCGCCGCGGGAAGCCGTTCCACTCGGATTTCCATCTCCCCAAGACCTATCGCGGAGGCTTCGTCTCCTCGCTCCAATCCCGCCTGCTTCTCCGGCCGGACGGCTCGTACATCCCGAGTCCCTCTTCAAGGACATCCACCGAACCCGGCCCGTGAAGCGGCGGCTCGACCGATGACGTCGATTCCCTCCGTTCCATGACAGTCCAGTTCCCTCCATCTGCGCACCTCTGCGACATCTGCGGATAGTCGCCCTCACAGCGGGCCCAACGGGTCCGACGAGGACACCGTTTTCCGAGGATCGCCGACCTCTCCGTTTCCCCATCTTCGGAACTCCGCGTCATCTGCGGAGGACGGGCGGAATACCCATCATCTCCGGATTTCTTCAGTCGCCCTGAAACTTCCTGTCGGCATCCGTGTGGTTCCAACGCGGGCAACCCCCGAACCGAATCCAGAAGCCATGAAGACCCTCCTCCGAATCCTCCTCCCGGTGTTCGTCGCGACCTCGATCCTCGGATCGAACGTGAAGGCCGGAAACGCCGACGGCTCCGTCGACGCCAGCCGATTCGTCCCCGAGAACCTCGAGGGCGGCCGCGTGACCGTCGAACTCAAGGGCGCGCTGCTCGGCATCGCAACCCGGATCGCCTCCCACTCGGAACCCGACACAGCCGAACTGCTCAGCGGCCTGCGCGAGGTCCGCGTCAACGTCATCGACCTGAAGAAGAACGCCGCCAGCGACATCGCCAAGCGCTTCGCCGACGGACGCAAGTCGCTCGAGTCCTCGGGGTGGGAGCGGGTCGTCGCTGTCGACGACGACGGCGACAACGTCGCCGTCCACGTGAAGACCCGCGGCGAGGAGTCGATCGAAGGCCTCTGCGTCAGCATCCTCGGCAAGGATCAGGAGGCGGTGTTCGTGAACATCGTCGGCAACATCAAGCCGGAGAGCCTCGCGAAGCTGGGCGAGAAGATGGATCTCCCCGGAATGAAGAAGGCCGCCGCCGCGGTGGGGAACAAGGAATCCAAGAAGGCGACCGACCCGACCGAGGCGAAGAAGGATTGATCGCACCCGTCGGTCTCCCCGCTTTCCGCTCCCTGCTCTCCCCCTTTTCTTCAGCCCAACCGCCGGACGACCTCTTCAACGAGGGCTTCCGGCGGTTTCGCTATGTCCAGGCGGATGGCGTCCACCGGGGTCTCGAGGGTGGCGAACTGGCTGTCGAGGAGGGCCACCGGCATGAAGTGGCCGGCGCGCGCCTGCATCCGGGCGGCGATGAGTTCCTTGGAGCCGGTCAGGTGCGCGAAGAGGACCCACGGCAGCCCTCGGCCGAGGATGTCGCGGTAGGTCTCCCGGAGCGCCGAACAGGCGATCACCCCGCTCCGGCCCGCCTCGTTCTCGGCATCCATGTGGGAACGGATCGCCCTCAGCCACGGCCAGCGATCCTCGTCGGTCAGCGGCGTTCCCGCCTTCATCTTCGCGATGTTGGCCGCCGGATGGAATCCGTCGGCGTCCCGGAACTCCCATCCGAGACGCGCGGCAAGGGCAGCGCCGACGGTGCTCTTCCCGGAGCCCGCGACTCCCATGACGATGACGAACATGCTTGGAAGGTTCGGGGACGCCCCTGCGCTCACATGCCCATGATCTGGTAGCCGCAGTCGACGTACAGCACCTGGCCGGTGATGGCCGCGGCGCCGTCCGACGCGAGGAACGCCCCGGTGTGGCCCAGTTCCGACGGCTCCACGTTGCGTCCCAGCGGCGAATGCGCCTCGTAGTGCTTGAGCATGTCGCCGAAGCCGGCGATGCCGCGCGCGGCCAACGTGTTCATCGGGCCGGCGCTGATGCAGTTCACGCGGATCTTCCGCTTTCCGAGGCTGTAGGCGAGGTAGCGGGTCGAGGCCTCGAGCGAGGCCTTGGCGACCCCCATGACGTTGTAGTGCGGGATCACCTTCTCGGCACCGTAGTAGGACATGGCGACGATCGATCCGCCCTGCTCCATCAATGGCGCCGCTTCGCGGGCCAAGCCGATCAGGGAGTAGGCGCTGACGTCGTGCGCCACGCGGAAAGCCTCGCGGCTGGTGTTGAGGAAATCCCCCTCGAGCGCGTCGCGCGGGGCGAAGGCCACGGAGTGCAACAGCAGGTCCAACCGGCCGAAGGACTCCTTCACCGTGCCGAAGACGTTGCGGACCTGCTCGTCGCTGGTGACGTCGCAGGGCAGGATCAGGGTGTCCGCCCCGAAGGTGCCGGCGAGTTCCTCCACGTTGTCCTTCAGTCGTTCGCCCTGGTAGGTGAACGCCAGCTTGGCGCCCTCACGATGCCAGGCCTGGGCGATCGCCCACGCGATGGAGCGCTTGTTGGCGACGCCGAACACGATTCCGAGTTTGCCTTCGAGAAGTCCCATAGACCCGCCGAGCCTGTGAGAATCGGCTGGCCGGGGCAAGTTGCCGGTTTTGGGCCCCGGACAGCCCTGGGCCGGAGCGATCCATGGATCCCGGAAGATCCGGGAGGCGGTGGGAACCCAATACCGAAGCCGGATGGGGATGATTCCTCAGGCTTTCGGGGAAAATCCGCGCTTCCGTGGAATCCGTGTCCACCTCCAAAGCGCGAGCGGACCCGCGCACTCCGCGACGCTCACGCGAACTCCTGAATGCCCGAACCGGGGCCAGGTCGCCAGCAGGTCAGGTGACCCCGGACGTCAAAGCAGCGGGGCCAGGTTCTCGTTGCGTTCGGCCATCCGACGCAACGCCGGATCCAACTGCAGAGACCTGTGGATCAGGCGCTTCGCTTCGCAGGGGTTCCCGAGGAGCGCCTCGTAGCAGGCCAGGTGGAAGTTCCAGAGTCCGTGTTCCCTCGCCTCGGGAGGAGCCGAAAGCAGGGCCAGCCGGCAATCCGCGTACGCCCCCAACTCGTAGAGGCAGCAACCCCAGCCGATGAAACGGTCCGTGTCCGCGCAGGGAAGACGGCACATCGCCTCGTAGGCAGCGGCGGCCGACGCCCATCGCCCCAGCTGCTGGCAGGCCACCGAACGCAACTCCAACACCTCCAGGTCACACTGGCTTTCCGGTGGCAATGCGTCGAGTTCCCGCAGCGTCTCGTCCGCCATTCCCAACTCGAAATAGCCGACAGCGGCTTCGAGGGATCTGGACAGACGGGAAAAAGGCACGGGTGACAATGTCACCAAATCCGCACACCTCAACTGGCTGGAACGGCATTACTTGGAATTTCTCCCAACATTTCCAGCATCCCATGCCACGCTGACGTACGTGACGCGGCTGTACGACGCCCACAACCACCTCATGGACGAGCGGTTTTCCTGTGTCGAACACGACCTGGTCTCCGCCGCCGTCGGGGTCGGGGTCGTCCGCATGGTCGTGAACGGCTCCTGCGTCGCCGACTGGGAGGCGGTCCGGCACCTCGCCCTCCGGCATCCCGAGGTGCAGGCCTCCTATGGTCTCCATCCCTGGTACCTGCCGACGCGGCCCGCGGACTGGGCCACGGAACTGGAGCGTCGGCTGGGGGAGGATCCCACGGCCGGCGTAGGCGAAACGGGTCTGGACCGCTGGATCATCGACCTGCAACCCGAACTCCGGGCCCGATGGCATCCGGACCTCGCGACATTCGAACCCGCCGGGTTGGACGAACAGCGCGAGGTCTTCCGATGCCACCTCGGGATCGCCGCCGGTTGGAACCGACCCCTCTCGGTCCATTGCCTCCAGGCCTGGGGACCGCTCTTGGAAGACCTCCGTCGCGGCCCGCTTCCGGAACGGGGCTTCCTGCTGCACAGCTACGGCGGCCCAATGGAACTCGTCGCCCCACTCGCTGAACTGGGCGCCTACTTCGGATTCCCCGGCTACTTCCTTCAA
>CAIYXO010000656.1 GCA_903930165.1 uncultured Verrucomicrobiota bacterium
GGCAGCCTGTTGCGGGAAGTCTTCACGGAGTTGGGCGGCGTCGGGATTGCCGACCTGACCAACAGCCCTGCCTTTCCGGGATCGCCGGCGATCACCGAGACCCTGACGTCGGTGTTCGAGGCGCCGACGGATGTCCTTGAGAACTACGGCCAAAGGTTGCGGGGCACCTTCACGGCGCCGTTGACGGGCAACTACAAGTTCTGGATCGCCAGCGACGATGCCGGATCGCTTTACCTCAGCACCGACGCCAATCCGGCCAATCGCCGGCTGATCGCCTACGTGCCGGAATGGACCGGCTCCCGGGAGTGGGGGAAGTTCCCCACCCAGGAGAGCGAGTCCATCGCGTTGGTGGCGGGCCGGAGGTACTACATCGAGGCCCTGATGAAGGAGGGCGGCGGCGGAGACAATCTCGCGGTGCGTTGGCTGCGGCCCGACGGTCGTGACGAGGCCCCGATCCCCTTGGACAACTTCCTCGCCTGGGGGCTGAACCCGGAGCCTCCGCGCATCTCCCAGCAACCGGTTCCCGTCACCGTCCAGGAGGGGCGGTCCGCGAGCTTCTCGGTGAACTACGACAACGCGGGTTTCGTGGAGGTCTTCTGGCTGCGCAACGGGGCTCGCATTCCCGACGCGACCGGTACGGCGCTCAGCCTGCCGTTGGTCACGTTGGCCGACGACGGGGCCCTTTTCCGTGCGTTCCTGACCAACTCCCTCGGGGGAACGAACTCCGCGGAGGTCCGGCTCACGGTCACCCCGGACACGGTGCGTCCCGTCCTGGTCTCCGCGTTGACCGTGTCGGATTCCGAGGTCCAACTGCAGTTCGACGAACCGGTCCGTCCTCCCTCGGGCGCCGCATCGGCCTCCCTCTCGATCGCCCCGTCGGTCCCGGTGCTGGGCGTGTCCCAGGATCCGGTGGATCCCCGGCGACTCCTGGTCACCACCGGACCACGCTCCTCGGGCCAGACCTACACGGTGACCGTGTCCAACGTCCCGGATCGGGCACAGACCCCGAATCTGGTGGCCGCGGGTTCCTCGGCCCAGTTCGCGGCGCAGGCGGCGGTGGCGTTCCTCATCGAGGCCGAGGACTTCAATTTCGGAGGCGGCCAGACTCTTCCGGTCTCGAGCGTGATGCCCTACACCGGAGGCGCCTATTCCGGCCGCCTGGCGGTCCAGGGCGTCGACTACGAACGGGGTGCCGATTCCTCGAGTCCGGTCTACCGCAACGACACGAGGATTCCGATGAACGACAACCCCGACCTGAGCCGTGCAGACGGCGCCTGGTCGATGTCGGTCAACTTCAAGCTCGGATGGATCGGCGAAGGACAGTGGTACAACTATACCCGCACCGTCCCACCCGGGCGCTATCAGGTCTTCGCCGCCATGAGCTACGGCGACACTTCCGCGAACGCGATCCGCGGCTCGCTCCAACGGGTGACCGGGACCGCCACCACGGCGACCCAGACGCTGGAGAACCTCGGTTCGTTCGTTGCGGACGGCACCGGCGGTTGGGGCGTCAACACCTTGGTGCCCCTGCGCGACACAAGCGGTTCGATCAGCACCGTGAGCCTCGGTGGCGCGACGACGTTCCGGATGAACCCATCGAGCGGCGACTACGACTACCTGATCTTCATGCCTGCTGCGCCTCCGCGCATCGTGGTCGCTCCCCAGCCCTTCACGGTCCTCGAGGGCCGTGATGCGGTCTTCTCCGTCGGCACCGGTGAAGCGGCGGTCTCGGCGATCCAGTGGACCAGCAACGCGGTCCCGATCCTGGGGGCCACGAACTCGACGCTGGTGATGCGGACCGTCCCGGTCAGCGCGAACGGTGCACAGATCCGGGTGGCGCTCGCCAACGAGGTCGGAACCAGCCTCAGCGTCCCGGTGGCCCTGACCGTGATTCCCGACACGCAGCCGCCCGTCGTCCTTCGCGCCTTCAACACCGGCACGACGAA
>CAIYXO010000657.1 GCA_903930165.1 uncultured Verrucomicrobiota bacterium
ATCCTCACCCTGATCGTGGTAATGCTCCCTTGGATCGTCCGCTCGCTGATCGAGTTCACACGTTCGATCATCGAGAAGATGCCCCAGATGGTGGGCTGAACCGCCGTTCCGAAGGAGTTCCGACATGTCCGCCTTCGACGAAGTGATGCTCTGGACCCTGGTGATGGTCCGTTGTGGCGGGATGATGTCGGCGCTGCCGGTCATCTCGACCAGCAGCGTTCCACGGACGATGAAGCTGGGGCTGTCGGTGTTCCTGTCGGTCCTGACCGCACCGATGCTTCCGCCGACCCCGGTGGGAAGCCTTGAGCTCTGGCCTTTGGCCAGCCTCGTCCTCATCGAGGTCGGGACGGGCTACATGCTCGGGTTCGTCTGCCGGTTCACGTTCTTCGCCATGGATGTCGCCGGCTCCCTGGTTTCCTCGGACCTCGGCCTGAGCATGGCCACGATGATGAATCCCGGTTCCAGCACCGCCTCCCCGGTGACTGCGACCTTGTTCTATTGGCTGGGAGCGATGCTCCTGTTCGCCCTGGACCTCCACCACTGGATCCTCGCCGCCTTCGTCCGCACCTACACGGTCCTTCCTATCGGCGCGGGCCACATCAGCGAGGCGTTGCTGAAGGACGTGCTCGCCCGCACCTCCTGGATCCTCGCCACCGGGCTCCAATTGGCCGCTCCGGTGATGGCGGTCTCCTTCGTCATCACGCTCGTCTTCGCGCTGCTCGGCCGTGCGGTGCCGCAGATGAACGTCTTCTCCGAGAGCATGCCTGTCCGCACCGCGGCCGGTCTCTTCGTCTTCGGCACCGGACTCACGTTCGTCGGCGACAACGCCGCCAACTACCTCAAGCGCATCCCGGACGACATGGTCCGGATCGCCAAGCTGCTCGGAACCGCCTGAACCATGTCCGACGAAGCCGGAGAGAAGTCGGAGTTGCCAACAGCGAAGAAGCTGGAGGAGGCGCTCAAGCATGGCCAGATCCCGCGTTCGGCGGAGATCCAGACGGTGTCGGTGGTGTTCGCCGGGATGTGGGCGGTGCAGCGCTTCGGGTCCGAGATGTGGAAGACATTCACCCAGGTCTTTGAACGAGTCCTCGGGCACCTCCACGACATCCGCATCGACTTCGATGCGCTTCCCGACCTCGCCGCCAAATCGTCGATGACGATCATCGGCTGCGCGGCGCCGGTGGTCCTGGCGTCCGGTGCGGCCGGGCTGATCGCGGGTGCGACGCAGAACCGCTTCAACCTCTCGTCGGACATGATCAGCCCCAACTGGGCGCGCCTGAATCCGATGGCGGGGCTGGGACGCATCTTCTCTCCGACGGCCGCGTTTCCCGCGGGAATCAGCCTGATGAAGCTCGGGTTCATCGGCTACTTCTCCTGGTCACAGGTGAAGTCGGTCCTCGACGATCCGATCTTCCACACCGCCGTCGACACGCACCGGATCGCCACCTTCCTCTCGGAGACCAGTTCCGCCTTGGCGGGCCGCATGTTGACCTGCCTGCTGGTGATCGCGGCGTGCGACTACGCCTACCAGGTCCGCAAGATCGGCAAGGACCTCATGATGACCAAGGAGGAGGTCAAGGACGAGGCGAAGCAGCAGGACTCGAATCCGCATGTGAAGGGCGAGATGCGGAAGCGCCGGATGAAGATGAAGTCCTTCCGTGCGCAGTTGGCGGATGTGCCGAAGGCGGACGTGATCCTGACCAATCCGACGCACATCGCGGTCGCCCTCTTCTACGACCGGGAGACGATGGGCGCCCCCAAGATCCTGGCCAAGGCCCGGGGCTTCAACGCGGCCCGCATCCGCGAGGCCGCCAAGGAGCACCAGATTCCGATCGTCGAGAACAAGCCGCTGGCCCGGATGCTGTTCAAGTATGGAAGGGTCGACGGCGAGGTGCCGGTCCAACTCTACTCCGCCATCGCAGAGATCCTCGCCTACGTCTACCGCATCAACCGGTACCGCTACCACGTGCAAGGCCGCCACCTGGGTGGTGCCCGCTGATCCCGCTGGGAAGGCAGGACCTTCCGAGCAGCCCGGCAAGCTCTTCCATCCGTGGCATCCAGATGGGTTGAGACCGCTGGAAATCAATGGGTTCCGATAGTTGGACCACACCTTGCTTACATGGACGGAACAGTGGATAGGATGACTCTCGCGCAGGACAACTTCTGGAAACGGATCGGCCAGATGGACCTCTGGTTGGTGGCTGGCGTCTTCGGGACGGTGATGCTGCTGATCCTGCCGGTGCCGCCGTGGCTGTTGGATCTCCTGTTGGCGGTGAGCATCGCGTCGTCGCTGCTGATCCTGCTGGTCATCCTGTATCTCGACGACCCGTCCGAGTTCACCGGGTTCCCGTCGCTGCTCCTTTTCACGACGCTGTTCCGGTTGGCCCTCAACGTGGCGACCACGCGTCTGATCCTGATCCACGGCAACGCCGGACACATCATCGATGCCTTCGGCAACTTCGTGGTCGGCGGGAACTACGTCGTCGGCATGGTCATCTTCCTGATCCTGGTGGTGATCAACTTCATCGTGATCACCAAGGGCGCGGGACGCATCGCCGAGGTGGCTGCGCGCTTCACCCTGGACGCGATGCCCGGCAAGCAGATGGCGATCGATGCGGAGCTCGGTGCCGGCATCATCAACGAGGACCAGGCGAGGACGCGTCGGCGGAAGGTGGAGCAGGAGGCGGACTTCTACGGTGCGATGGACGGCGCCTCGAAGTTCGTCCGCGGCGACGCCGTGGCGGCGGTGATGATCACCGGGGTCAACATCCTGGGCGGTTTCGCGATCGGCATCGCCCAGAAGGGGATGACCATGGCCGACTCCCTGCAGCGGTACACGCTGCTCTCGATCGGCGACGGACTCGTCTCGCAGGTGCCGGCGCTCATCACCTCGATGGCCGCGGGCATGCTGGTGACGCGGGCCGCGGCGAAGAACAACCTCGGCGAGGAACTGGGGCGCCAGCTGACCTTCTATCCCAAGGCGCTGACCATCCTGGCGGTGCTTCTCGGGTTCATCTCGATCGTCCCGGGCCTGCCGATGTTCCCGTTCCTTTCCCTGGCGATCGTGACCTGGTTCATCGCGAAGCGGATCAAGGTGAAGGCGGCCGCGGTCGCCGCGGAGGCGAAGAAGGGCAGTGGAACCAAGTCGCAGCGCGCAGGCGAATCCTCACCGCAGAACGGAGCCGCACAGGCCGGTGCCGGAGCCCAGGCTGCCGGACCCGAGAAGCTGGAGAACCTGCTCTCGATCGATCCGCTTCAGATCGAGCTGGGTTTCGGACTGGTTTCCCTAGCCGACACGCGCAAGGGCGGCGACCTGCTCGAAAGGGTCACGGGAGTCCGGCGGCAGTTCGCCCAGGACATGGGCATCGTCGTCCCGCCCATCAAGCTGCGCGACAACCTCCAGATCGGATCCAACGAGTACCGGTTCCTCCTGAAGGGCAACAGCGTCGCCACGGGAAGCCTCATGCCCGGCTATTCCCTCGCGATGAACGCGACCAACAGTCGAGTCACCTTGAAGGGCATTCCCACCATCGAGCCGGTGTTCCAGCTGCCGGCGACGTGGATCACCGAGGTGGAACGCAAGAGCGCCGAGGTCGCCGGCTACACCGTTGTGGACGCCTCGAGTGTCCTCATCACCCACCTCACGGAGATGCTGAAGCGCAACTGCCACGAGGTGCTTTCCCGCCAGGACGTGCAGCAGCTTCTGGACAACCTCAAGACCACCCATCCGACCGTCGTCAACGAACTCGTGCCGGCCCTGCTCACGGTCGGTCAGATCCAGCGGATCCTGCAGAACCTGCTCTCCGAGGGCATCTCCATCCGAAACCTGGCGACCATCCTGGAGAAGGTCAGCGACTACGCGTCGATGACCAAGAACCCCGACGAGCTGAGCGAGCACGCGCGCCGTGCGTTGGGATCGCAGATCGTAAAGCCGTACCAGGATGACCGCGGAATGTTGCGCGCCATCACCCTGGATCCCCGGCTCGAGCAGGAGATCTCCAAGGGAGTGCGCCAGACCGCGACCGAGATCGCCTTGCTGCTGGAGCCGCGGCTCGCGCGGCATTTGGTGGAGCAGCTTTCCCGTCAGATGCAGACCCTGCTCGCCGAAGGCCGTGCGCCGGTGGTGCTGTGCGCGCCGCATCTGCGTCTCGCCTTCCGCCGCTTCTTCGAGGCGACCTTCAGCGACCTGACGGTGCTCAGCTATGCGGAGGTCCCGAGCCGGGTCGACATCCAGAGCGCGGGCACCCTCGCCAGCCTGGAGTCGGTCCCGATGCCGATGGCGGCCTGAACAGGAAAACGGCCGCCTGACTTCGTCAGGTCGGCCGTGACCATGCGCACCGATTCGGACTGCCTCCTCAGAAGATCCGTGAAACGGAGAAGGTCAGGAGGTAGTCGGCGAAAGCCGCGTCCCCGTGGCGTCCCTTGATCTCGTCCCAGTAGCTCCGCTCACGGTTGGCGTAGACCCGCAGAGGGGCGTTGAGGGCGACATTCCATTTCCCCGGCATCCAGCTGATTCCCGGTTCCACGGCCACGGCGAAGCCCGGACGGCGGAAGCCCTCCTGGTTGCCGGCGTTGCCGTTGAGGTCCTCCACGGGAACGCCCTCGATGCGCCCGCCGAGGCTGAACGCGACGGCGTGCTTGCGGCTGATCACATAGGTGAAGCCGCCGCGGGCCATGTACTGGTCGGTGATGGACATCCCGTTGTCGATGTCGACGCCGCCGACCCTAGGCCCTGCGTCGCGCCGTGCGGTCGGGTTCTTCGAGCTGTTCACGTTCTGCGGGTTGAAGAGGTAGTAGCCCTGAAGATAGGCGATCCACCGCGGTGCCACCTCCCGGTACCCGTTGAACTCGACGCTCATGCCCCATCCCCCGTCACCGGGTTGGATGGACTGGTCCACGTTGCGTTGCACCGGCTGGATGTTCACGCCCGCCGTGGGATCCTGATCCTGGTAGAAAGTGTCGTCGGCTCCGTAGTCACCGGTTGGCGCCTTCACACCGATGCTGACCTGGAGGTTGCCCTTCGGGTTCTCCTTGGGATCCCAGATCCAGGCTCCGACGGTGGCGCGGATGTCACCCAGTCCGCTGGAGGTCGTATCCCGGCGCACGCCACTGTGTTCGTAGGGCGCGGAGCGGACGTGGTAGACGTAAGGCAACGTCACCGTCGCGCTGTAGCGGGCGCTGAACTGGTAGGTCAGGCTCGCGTCGATGAAGCTGGAGTAGTTGATGACCTCGGTGCCCTGTTCGAAGCGGTTCATCCCGGCCGCGTTGCGGGACTCGCTGTCGCCGATGAAATGACGATCGGACTTGAAGAAGCGGTAACCGACGCTGGCCAGCCAACCGTTCTCCTGAAGGCCCACGCCGTCGCCGCTGAGGGCGTGGTTCATGGTGCACATGCCGCCGCCACGGACCGCCACACAACCCTGGGCGAGGGTTGTCTGGGAACCGGCGGTTCCGAGCAGGATGGAGGAGAAAAGGACGACTTGGGAGGTCGCCCGGATCGGGAGTCGCTTCATGGGATGCCCCGACCCTATACGGATCTTGGCGTCCCGGTGCGCAACTGGGGTGGAAGCGTCGCCGGTTGGGGCGAAGTGGTGAACCGGTGCCGCGAGCTGCTATTTCCTGAGGAGTTCTCGGGCCTTCTCGAGCGCCTTCTCGGTCTCGGCCTTGGCTTTTTCGGCGGCCTCCTTGGCTCCCTCGGCCGCCGATTTGCCGATTTCCTTCGCATTCTGCAGGGCGGCAGTCCCGGTCTCCTTTGCCTTCTGCATGGCGGCGGCGCTTCCTTCACGAATGCGGCGGGCCGCCTCGCTGTGGGCGGCCTCGGCCGCGGCGAGCTTCGCCTTTTCCGCTGCCGAAAGGGTGGCCACCTTGGCCTTGGCGGTGAGCTCGGCGATGGTCTTGGCCGCCTCGTCGGCCGCGACTGCCGCGCGGTCGCCCGCCTCGGCCGCAGCCTTCTCGGAAACCGCTGCCGCCTTCCTGCCCGTGTCTTCCAACGCCTGCCCGGCGGTTTTCATCGCGGATTCAACCCGGCCTGCGGTGTCCGGCTTGGCGGCCGCATCGCCTGCGGTGCCGGTATCCTCCTTGCCGCAGCCGGCGAGGAGGAGGGGAAGGACGAGCCCGGCGAGGGTGGAAGACGTTGGTTTCATGGGAGTGACAAGGGGTTCCTGACTTCGGGATCTTCCGCGTTTCCCGCGTGGCTGTCCAATCCGACCTCCGGAAGCTGATCCCGGAAGACTACTCCGGCTGGCCGCGTTCCATCAGCCGCTTGTGGCGCAGGATCCCTTCGGCGATGGCCTCGGCGAGCTGTTCCCGGGTCTTGGTTCCGTAGATGAACCGGGCATCCGAGCCGTGGGTCATGTAGCCCGACTCGACCAGGATCCCGGGCATTCGCAGCAGAGTCAGTTCCTTGAACCGGGCCCGGCGGACGGCGCGGTCGGGGAGATCCGTCTGCTCGAGGATCGTGCGGTGGACCTGATGGGCGAGGGTGATGTTCTCCCGGTCCTGGGCGTTCCCGGGATTCCAACCGCCGCCATGATGGCCCGTGTCGTTGCTGGACGACGCCCCGGCCGGCGTGAGGCAGTAGGTCTCGACGCCTCGGACGCGATGCTCGCCAGGCCCTTCGTAGGCGTTGAAATGCAGGCTGACGTAGAGGTCCGCTCCCAGCCGGTTGGCTGCCGCGGCACGGGAATCGAGCGGTAGGAAGGTGTCGTCCGAGCGCAGCATCGCGACCTTCAGCCCTGCGGCCCGCAAGCGGGTGGAGATCTCCTTGGCCAAGGCCAACGTGTAGACCTTTTCCTTCCGGCTGCCTTCCATGTTGCCGGGGTCCTTGCCTCCGTGACCGGCGTTGAGGGCCACCGTCCGGATGGTTTTTCCGGAATGCTTGGGAGGCGAGACCAGCGGACCGACGAGCGATTCGATGTCCCGCTGGGAGACGCGCATTCGGCCGCCCCGCAAGACGGCCGGGTCGCTGAGGCGGAACTCGACGTCGTTGAAGACCAGCGTCGTCGATTCACGACGGAGGCGGAGCCGGGACCAACGGTTGGTCAGCAGCAGGTCGTCACCGCGGTTTACGGCCCTGAGATCGTGGTTGGACGCCCACGCCGCGATGTCGCGGTAGGAGGAATCCGCGGACTTGGCGTGGACGCCCCAGCTGCAGGTCGCGGCGACCCAAACGGCCGCGAGGATCCTGTGAAGGAGAGGGTGGCGGCGCATCCGGACGCGGGTTCAGCGGAGTTGGTCCGGATTGAGACCCTGGAGGTCCTTCGGAAGGAACTGGCCGTCCTTGCGGATCAGTTCCCGGTCGAACCAGACCTCGCCACCGCCCCACTCCGGGCGCTGGATCAGCACCATGTCCCAGTGCACCGCGGACTTGTTGCCGTTGCCGGGATCCTCGTAGGCCTGTCCCGGCGTGTAGTGCAGCGAGCCGGCGATCTTCTCGTCGAACAGGATGTCGCACATCGGATTCAGGATGTACGGGTTGAATCCGAGGCTGAACTCCCCGATCGACCGCGCACCGGGATCCATGTCGAGGATCTCGTTCAGCTTCTTCTCGGAGCCGCCCTGGCAGGTGGCCTTCACGATGCGGCCCTGCTTCAACTCCAGTCGGATGCCCTCGAACTTGGTGCCGGCGTAGAGGGTGGGTGTGTTGAAGGTGATCACGCCTTCCGACGACTTCAGCGTCGGGCAGCTGAAGCATTCGCCGTCGGGGATGTTGCGGAGACCCTCGCACGGCTTGGCGCCGACACCCTTGATCGAGAAGGTGAGGTCGGTTCCCGGTCCCTTGATGTGGACGCGGTCGGCCTTGCGCATCCGCTTCTCCAGTGGAACGCAGGCGCGGGACATCTTCGCGTAGTCCATGGTGCAGACGTCGAAGTAGAACTTCTCGAAGGCCTCCGTGCTCATGTTGGCCGCCTGGGCCATGCTCGGCGTCGGCCAGCGAAGGACGCACCAACGGGTCTTGTTGATGCGGTGGTCCAGCACCGGCCGGAGAGTTTTGGCGAAGAGCCGGGTCTTCTCGGAGGGGATGTCGCTGTTCTCGCCGGAGTTGTGCGCGCCGCGGATCGCGATGTAGGCGTGCATCCGCTTCATGCGCGCCATCTCGATGGTCTTCACCAACGTCGCATGGCGTTCGTCGGTCCCGAGCTGGACCTCGCGGATCACCCGGCCGCTGCGGGTCTCGACAATCGGGGTGCCTCCCGCCGCGCGGGCGGCCCGGATCAGCTCCACGGCCATTGCGTCCGGAGTGTCGATCAGGTCGATGAGGATGTTCTCCCCCGGCTTGATGGCACAGGAATACTCGATCAGCAGTTTGGCGAGGCGGGCGTATCTCGGGTCGCTCATGCGTTGGTCGGATGAGACCATGTTCCGGCCGGAGTGGACACGAAATCGTTCGGATCACGGGGCTTCCTTCGCGAGGAGACACGGATTCCACGGAACGGCATGGATCACCTCGGAGCCATGTGGCGAGCCTACGATACGGCCCTTGTCGGCGCGCCCGGGAATGGGTCTCAGCGGATCTCGACTTCCGGCGTTCTCTGGAGGCTTCGGCTTTTGCCTGCTGAAAACGCCAGACGTTCCCAAGTTCGATTTCCTGCGGCCGTGTCGACTGCGGAAAGCCTCGCCGGGTCCGAATGCCTGGCTCCGGTGGGCCGCGATCCGGCGATCAACTCGCCGGGGCGGGGGACTCCTCCAGACGCAGGAACAACTCGGCGGCGGAATCGGCGAAGCGGAGTCCCTTGCGGTTGAGGCGGAAGTGGGTGGGTGTCCGCTCGGCCCAGCCGCGCATCTGAAGCTGGGTCATCTCGAAGGCCCACTCCTCGCGGAGATCGAAGCCGGTCCGGCGGAGGAACTCCTCGAAGGGCCATCCGGCGTTCATGCGCAGGCCGAACGCGGCGGCCTCGCCCGCCCTACGGAGCGGCGGCAGGGCCTCGGCGAACTCCTTCGCACGGCGACCCTTCTCGAGCTGCTCGCAGTAGAGCCGGGTGTTGGCCCAATTGCGTGAACGCAGGCCGCGGACCCACTCGCTGGCGCTCGGACCCAGCCCGTAGCTGTCCCGGCCGCGCCAGTAGCCGACATTGTGGCGGCAGGCGAATGCCGGGACGAACTCCTCGGCGTCCGGGCGATCCGCCGCCTCCCCGACGCGCCGGCGCCGGCCGAAGTTGGCGACCTCGTACTGCTGGAAGCCCGCCGCCGCCGAACGGTCCACCAGCACCTCGTACATGTCGCAGGCCAGGTCCTCGTCGACGTCGCACTCCCCGGCCTTCATCTGTTCGTAAAGCGGTGTGTCCTCCTCGTAGATCACCTCGTAGCAGCTCAGGTGCTCGGTGCCGATGGCCAGCGCCTCGTCGAGCGTCCGGTTCCAGACCTCCATCGTCTGGCCCGGGATTGCGAACATCAGGTCGATGTTCATGTTGTCGAAGCCGGCGTTCCTCAGGATGTCCACGCTGCGGAACACCATGTCCCGGCTGTGGACGCGGCCGAGCCGGTCGAGCAGCGCCTCGTCGAGCGACTGCACCCCCATCGAGATCCGGTTCACGCCGTGGTTCCGGAGCAGGGCGGCCTTGTCGGCGGACACCGTGGCGGGGTTGCACTCGACGGTCCATTCCTCCGCGTTGCCGAGCCCGAGCCGGTGCATCGTGGTGAGCACCGACTCCCATTGGCGGAGATTGAGCAGGGAAGGGGTGCCGCCGCCGAACGGTCCACCA
>CAIYXO010000658.1 GCA_903930165.1 uncultured Verrucomicrobiota bacterium
ACCTGATCGACACCGCGGACGGAACGACACGGACCGTCGGGCTCGACACCCTCCC
Organism: uncultured Verrucomicrobiota bacterium; assembly: GCA_903930165.1. GTDB lineage: Bacteria > Verrucomicrobiota > Verrucomicrobiia > Limisphaerales > UBA9464 > SXXZ01. The sequence goes on from CAIYXO010000658.1 coordinate 56, forward strand.
CAACGAGTCCGGGGTGTCCGGACTGCGGTTCGCCTCCGATGGCAATCTCTTGGTCCTCGGCGGGGTCTCCGGCACGAACCAGACACGCCTCCGCCGGCTGCGTCCGGGAACGGACGGAGTCGAAGTGCTCGGGCCCGCGACCGCCGCCTGTGGCTTCGCCGAGGATCCGGACCGAACCGTGGTCACGGTTTTTGGAACCACCTACCTCCGGTATGAATCCGGCGTGGGGATCACCGCCACCGGCCCGACCGCCCGACCGATCCTGCCGACGGCAAACGTGGTTGCCTTCGAAGGCGGCTACCTCGAAAGCGGCTTCAGCACGAACTACCTGTATTCTTCTGATTTCCGTCTCCTGCGGAGCTTCACCAACCCTGGGATCACCCGCGGGAAAACGGCCGGGTGGATGTCCGCCCGGAGACTCATGGCGACTCTCCAGACAGCCGGTGAATCCCTAAGGCTCTTCGATACCTCTGTCTGGCAACAGGCCCGTTCCGTTGCGGTGACGGAACCCGGTTTCAATCCGGCGCAACTGCGACGGCTCCTACTTCTGGAGGAAGGGCGGAAGGCGGCCGTGATCACCCGGAACGCGGTGGAGTTGATCGGCCTCGACCCGGTGCCGTTCCGGCTCGTGTCCGCCCACAAGCGCCCCGGCACCAACCAGGTGGTCGTCCGCTTCAGCACCCCGTTCCGGCCCGGACCTGCCACCAACCGGGCCAACCTCGCCCTCGTCGGCGGGTCCCTCATCCAGGCCACGCCCCACGCCGAGGAACAGGAGATGCTGGTTCTGACGACCGCCGGCAACCCGACTTCCGTGGCGTTCCAAGGCCTGGTGTCGGACCTCGGGGAAGCTTTGGAGGGCCCGCTCGAGGTCCCGATCCGGTCGGGGCCGATGACGCCCGACGTGGACGATTCCGAGGTCGAGGGTTTCGAAGAGACCTTCAGCGATCCCATGGGCAGCCCTTGGATCCTCCTCGCCGGCACGACAAGCAATGCCGTGCCCGCCACCTATCGGGTTCGCGACGGCAAGCTCACCCTGACCGGAATGTCGGGACCGACCCGGTACCTCGCGCTGGCCGGGAGCTACGACCGCACCAACCAGGACATCCTGATCCGGCTCCGCGGCACGTCGCTGGACATCGCGTCCGCCGGTCCCGCGGCCACCATTGGCCCGCGGCCATCGGCTGGAGACTCCTTCGAATTCGGAGGGATGGAATGCGCCATCCCGATTCGCTTTATGGAAGGATACGGAGGCCGGGTCCGCACCGGCGGCGTTCCGACCGGACCGACCGCGACCTGGCGTCGGGTCAACCGGGCCGGGTCTTCCGTTCTCCCCCTGTTGGCCGACTGGTATTGGTTGAGGGTCCAGCATCGGGCGGATCCGGACGGATCCCCGGGTCGGATCCGGGTGAAGGTCTGGAACGCGGACGGGTCCATCCCGGAGCCCTCCCAGTGGGAGGAATGGACCTATCCCACCGACACCCGTGGAGCCCTGTCCGGCTTGGCCGGCCTGGTGGCACCCACCGTCTCATCCGGTGAGTTCCTCATCGACTACGTCCTGATCCAGGCCGCGGGCCTGCCTGCGATCCGGGTGCGGACCGACGGATTGCGGGCTCCGGAATGGTCCCGCGAACCTTCCGACTATTGGACCATCCCAGGTGGCGCGGCGTCGCCCTTGGGTCTCGCGACCGGCGATACCCCGCTTTCCTACCTGTGGTTCCGCGGATCCAGCCTCGTCGCCAGCAACCAGACGGGGACGCTGCTCTACCGTCCCGTCAACGGCGACACCGGCCCCTTCCACCTCGTGGCCTCGAACGCCTACGGATCGATCACCAGTGCGCCGGTGATGGCCCGGGTCGGATACCAGAGGGTCTATTCATCGAACTTCGCGAGCCGGGAAACGCTGACCAATTGGTCCGGCACCCGTTGGGTCCGGACCCAGGATTCCGGCCTCCTCGTTCCCACGGGCCCAGGACCCATGCGCCTGCAGCTGCCGCGGATCGCCGCGGGTCAGGAAGTGACCGTCCACGCTCGAATCCAGGTTTCGGCCAACACGGTGCTGGACTGGTCGATTGCCCAGACGAACGGGCGGTCCCTCTTCCGAACCCGGTTCAGCACCCTTCCGCCAGCCTCCCATTTCTCCGGCGAGGTGGGATTCCAGAGTTTTCCAGCGGCCCTGGGCGAGTCGCTGGTCCCGGCGTTCACCGACCTCTTTGCCTGGGGCGAGGCCAACATCCAGACGGGGTTCAACCCTTCCGGAAGCCCGACCAACGGAACGGGCCAGGTTTTCTTCGTTCAGCGGTCCTTCATCGCACCCGAGGACATGGACGGCCTCCAACTGGGGCCGGGCAATGACTGGGGGCTCGTCAATTTCTCGGTGTCGATCCGGAACCCGGAAACACCCACGATCCGATTCGGGAAGAAGATCGCCCATGCGGAGGAAGGAGCCGACTTCCTGGATACAATGGTTTTCCGGGACGGATTCGCGGGAGGCCTTCTGACCGTGAACGCGGTGTCCGAGCCTCTGCTGGGCGGCACCGACGGGTTCCAGGCCGTCACCAACCAGCTCGTCTTCGGGCCAGGTGTCCGAGGCATCCGGTTCCGGGTTCCTTTGACCCGTCCGCCGACACCGACGAACGCCACCCGCTTCCGGATGAGGCTCGCCAGCCCGTCCGGATTCGAGTTGATCGACTCCGACACCAGCAACCTCGCGATCGGGGTCGCCGAGGCGTCGCGGGAGGAGGTCCGCCTGGAGTTGCCCGACGGCGACATCGTGTCCGAGGGCCGCGGGAGCTTCCTCCTGAGAGTTCCTTCGCCCGGCAACACGGCGAATCCGCCTCGGGGAATCGAGGTCCGTCTCGATCCCCTGGACGCCGGGCCCGACGCGGAACCGGAATGGGTCACCGTGGTCCACGGGAACCGGACGGGATCGGGCCGGATGAGCGCCATTCCGGACGGCACCGCCTTCCTCGAATTCCCGGACGACCTCACGGCCTCCCCGAACCGCCGGTGGCGGATCTCGCTCTCTTCGGCATCGCACGGACTGAAGGCCACGGGCGAATCCCGGACCGTCACCGTGGTGGACGACGACACGGCGGGCTACCAGGCCTTCCTGCCCCGGAACCTCATGGCGGTGTCTCCCGACGACGGCGGCGGATTCTTCCTCCTTCGAAGGATTGCCCGATCGAGGCGGGTACCCGGATTGGAATCCGGAATCCTCCATGTGTTCGGAAACGGTCGCCTGGACCCCCGTCTGGCCTTCCCGCCGAACGTGGATTTCGCTGTGGTGGAAGGAATCTCGTCCCTTTCCGACGGAGGATTCCTCGTCCGGCAGTTGCTCTTCCCGGGGCCTGGCCTCACTCGCATCACCGCCAACGGCTTCCCGCACCACGCGTTCAACCAGGCCCCCGGGGCCTTCCATCAGTCGTTCCAACAGGTACAACTCGGCCTTGGCGACGACACCACCCTGGTCGTGGCACGGTCGGTCGGGACCAACCATCAGGACGAGCTTTGGCGGGTGGACGGATCGGGGGCCGTCGACGAATCGCTGCGTCTGGGCGTCGGCGCGATCGTCGGCACGGTCCGCCAGATGATGCGACTGTCCCCCGAGGAGGTGCTTCTTGCCGGCGACCTGACCTCCATTGGCGGCCAACCCGTCTCACGACTCGCAAAGGTTCGGCTCTCGGACGGCCGGGTGTCGCAGTTGGATGCGGTGCTCGCGTCCGGATCGCCGACCGAAACCTGCCGGATTCTCGAGGATGCCGAGGGAGGCGCGTTGTGGGTCGAGGGAAGGACCCCGACCACGATCCGGTTCCTCCGTCTCAATTCGGACGGGACGATCCATACGGGATTCCGCATGGCACCCCGTCGAACCGATTCCCAAGGATGGCCGAGCTACGCACTGCCGGTGATGGGAAGCCTGCGTCGGATCTATTGGTTCGAAGGCCGGCAACTCCGGGCGACCGGAACGGACGGACGCGACGTGACCCCGTTCCATTCCCCCGTCTTCGAGGGACCCGGTCCGCAATGGATGTTGCCGCTTCCGGGCGGTTCGTTGGTCCTCGCGGGCAGCTTCACCGCGGTCGACGGCATCTCCCGGCCGGGACTCGCCAGGATCTCCGCCGACGGCGAGCTGGTTCCTTGGCCGGGCGAACCGCCCTGGCCGGGCGGAGCCAGGGGAATCCGGAACGTCACGGCGCTCGCCGGCACCACCGCGACACTTCGGGCGACCATCGATGGTCCGGCCAACGAGAGTCTCCAGTGGCAACGGGACGGGATCTCCGTGGCCGGTGCCACCAACGCGACGCTGGAGATCCGTGAGCCGGGGTCCTACCGGCTCGCGAGCATCGGCGGAGGCGTCGTCCGATTCTCTCAATCCGCATTGGTCCGGTTCCTCGACCCGTCGGAGGCCCCCCGGATCCGGCTGGAACCTTCCCCCGACGGTCGCAGTCGGCGCGCCGTGGTGTCCGCCCCCGCCGGCCTCGCCACCCGCTTCGAGGTCTCCGAGGACCTCCGGAACTGGATCCCTGCCGAGCCCGCCGATCTCGACGGGCCGGCCTTGCGATTGGACCGCGACGACCGAAGCCGGCGCTACTTCCGGGTCGTGGCCGAATGAGCGGCGATCACGCCCCCACGACCTTCGACAGGAGCGTGTTCATGCGCTGGAGCATGGCGCGCGGATCCTCCAGGCGGCCGGAGGCCAGACGGGCCTGGTCGAACAGCTGCTCGGCCACCAGTGCGGCCAGCGTGGCGTCGTCCTGACGCAGTTGGTTCAGCTTCACCACCACCGGGTGACGCGGGTTGATCTCGAGGTCCGGGGCGGAATCCATGCCCGCCGCGGACGGATCCTTCCCCATCATCTTCAGCGTCCGCCGCATGGTGCCGGTCATGAACTTGTCGCTCTCGACCGCCACCACCGGGCTGTCCACCAGCCGCTTCGACGAACGGACCGCGTTCACTCCTTCGCCCAGCGTCACCTTCAGCCATCCCGACAGCGCATTGGCGTCGTCGTCGCTCAGGGCGCCGTCCTTGTTGGCGTTCTCCAGGTCCAGTTCCGCCTTCTCGGCCGCCGTGATCTCCTTGCTCTCGAACTCGCGCAGGCGGTCCATCACGAACTCGTCGATCGGGTCGTCCACGAAGAGCACCTCGAACTTGCGCTCGCGGAACACCTCGAAGTACGGGCTCGCCTCCGCCGACGCGCGGTCCTTGGCGAGCAGGTAGTAGATCTCCTTCTGGCCCTCGGGCATGCGCTTCACGTAGTCGGCCAGCGAGGTCTTCTTCCCGGCCTCCGTCGCCGAGGACTCGTACCGGAGGAGCTTGCCGAGGGCGGCCTGGTGCTCCCAGTCGCCGAGCACGCCCTCCTTGAGGAAGCGATGGTACTCCGCATGGAACCTCTCGTAGGCCTCGGCGTTCTTCTCCGCCTCCTCCGACAGGTGCTTCAGGAAGCGGTTGGTGAGGGCCTTGCTCAGCTTCCGCATGAGGTCGGAGTCCTGCATCCGTTCGCGGGACACGTTCAACGGCAGGTCCTCGCTGTCGACCACGCCGCGGACAAACCGCAGCCACTCCGGGAGCAGCCCGCGGGGCTTGGAGTCGATGAGCACCTTGCGGCAGTACAGGTGGACTTCCGACTCCTGCCGGACCATGCCCGGCAGCTCCAGGCTGCGCGACGGCACGTAAAGAAGCGCCTGGATCGCGATCGGGGCGTCGGCGGTGAAGTGCAGGCGGTAGAGCGGCGCCTCGGAGTC
>CAIYXO010000659.1 GCA_903930165.1 uncultured Verrucomicrobiota bacterium
ACGATCCCGGCGAAGGCGATCAGGAGCGACTGCGAGACCAGGATGGTCGCGTAGGCGTCCTGCGTCGCGTTCCATCCCGAGTCCGGACCCGGCAGGTTCCAGATGAGGAACAGGGTCAGGGGACTGAATGCGGCGAGGATGGTGGAGAGGAGGTTGAAGCTGAGGAGCACCGATGCGAGGGATTCCTTCCAGCCGATCTGGATTCCGAGCAGGGGTGCGAGCAGGGCGTTGAAGAACGAGTTCCCGGCGGCGGTGAGGAGGAGGATCATCGGGAACTTGATCCCGTTGAAGACCGCCTGCATGGGGGCTCGCCATGTTCCCAGCGCGGCCCCGTAGAGTCCGGCACCGACACCGATCCAGAGTAGGCTGGTCAGGAGCCAGATCCGCGGACCCGCTGACATCCACTGCCTCGCCGCGGCCGGATCTCCGCCCAGAAGTCGGGGAAGCCGGCCGAGGTGATCGACAAGGCGGGTTGGCGGATTCATGGAGACGATGCCCGATGCGGGCGGGCTTCAGGCGGCCCGGCGATGCATCCCGACGTCGACGGAGATCTGGCGCCCGGACATTTCGCGGAGGGCATTCTCCACCGCCTGGATGGCGGAGTCCGGTGTCGATGTGCCGGCGGTGATGCCGACCGTGTCGGAATCCTGGAACCATTCCGGCTCGAGTTCGGAGGCATCCAACACGACGTGGACCCTGGAGCAATGCCGGCGGCTGGTGTCGGCGAGGCGACGGGTGTTGTTGCTGTGGGGCCCGCCGACCACGACCACCACATCACACCGGCTTGCCAGGTCCTCGGCGGCCTTCTGGCGGTCCTTGGTCGGCTGGCAGACCGTGTCGGTGAAGCGGACCTCGCTGCCCGGGAAGCGTCGGCGGATCCGTTCCACCAGGAGACGGACCCAGGCGATGGGCTGGGTGGTCTGTGCCACCACTCCGAACCGGTCGCGGTGGGGCAGGGCGTCGACATCCTCCTCGGAAAGCACGACGCAGCAGCCCGGATGGTCCTCGGTCAGGCCCCGGACCTCGACATGGTTGGCCTGGCCGATCACGACCGGGTGGAAGCTGGCCGCCACCAGGCGGTCGAGGGCCTGATGGGCCCGGTGGACCAGGGGACAGGTGGCCTCGGTGACCTGGAATCCCTGTTCGCGGAGCGATTGGATCCGGCGTCCGGAGGCACCATGGGCGGTGATGATGACCTCGGGGGTGGTGACGTCGCCCGGGTCGTGGCGGGTCAGGACGCCCTGTTCCTTCAACCGGTCCAGAACGGTTTCGTTGTGCACCAGTTCACCCAGGACCGTCACCGGTCCGTCACCGGCCCTCCGGGTCGCCAGGTCGATGGCATCCCTCACGCCGAAACACATCCCCATCGATTCCGCCTTCAGGATTCTCATAAGCACTTTGTGATACAAAGCGCAGATGTCGGCAAGCCGGATCCTGTTCAAAGAACGGATCAGGATTTTCGGGCTTCGCGGACGATGCGTTCGAGGAGGTCGATGTATTCGACGAAGGCCTTCCTGCCGGCCGGGGTGAGGGAGCAGGTGGTGAGGGGGCGGTTGTCCTTCTGGGACTTCGCCACGGCGAGGAACCCGGCCTCCTGGAGGGTGCGGAGGTGGGTGGTGAGGTTGCCGTCGGTCATGCCGAGGAGGCCGCGGAGCTCGGTGAAGGAGAGTTCCGGGGAGGCGGAAAGGGCGGAGACGATGGCGAGGCGCCCCCGTTCGTGGATGACCCGGTCGAGTTGGAGGAACGGCTCCGGGTTCACGGACTCGGCTTCGTTTCGGTGAGGTGGAGGTAGGCGCCGTAGGCGAGGTGGCCGAGGCCGAAGGTGAGCGTCATCAGGAGGTGGGCGGTCCGGATCGACGGTTCGAGGAACTGGGGATTGGTGGCGGTGAGGGCGCTGAGAAGTCCTGCAACCACGAAGGCCCAGCCGAAGAGACGGATGCCCCGGACCATGAAGAAACCGGCGGAGTGGAGGGCGCAGCCGTAGAGGACCAGCCACAGCGGCGGCAGCGACACGGCGATCATGGAACCCTCGGAGTGGATGTTGACCAGGGGGCCGACGACGGCGGCGCCGGCGAACACCGGAGGGAGCAGCGCCGAGGTGATCCTGCGGGTGGGAGGCGACCAGAAGGGTTCCTGCGAGGCGAAAGCCTGCCGCCGGACCAGTGCAAAGGCGGTCGCCACGCAGAGGATGGCGATGGAAAGCCAGTAGAAGGCGAAGGCGCGGGCGTTCTCGGGAACCCAGAACAGGGCGGCGACCCCTCCGGCGGTCCCGAGGACCCCGACGGAAGTCATCACCGGCGCCAAGGCGCGGCGATAGACCGCCGCCCGTTCCATCAGGGTCCGGATCGTGTTCAACTGCGCTTGTGCCGCGTTCTCGTCCACAAGGGATGACAGTCCTTCTCCCGGACCCGCCGTCAATCACCGACTGGAAAACCCCTAGTGGCACCGGGTTTCCGCGGGATTCGGACCTTGACGGGTTGGGGAGGCGATCCCTACCGTCCGCGACCGTAAGGATTTTTCCCGCCGGCAACTGGCCGGTACGCGAGAGTCGGTGAACAACCGGCTTTTTTGTTACCCCGGTTTTCGGAGGCGAGTGACGACTATGAATGCGGAAATCTTGGCTGTCGTGGAGTATTGGGAGCGGGAGAAGGGCATCGCAAAGGATGTCCTGCTCGGTGCCATCCAGGAGGCGTTGATGCAGGCCGCGAAGAAGGCGGTCGGCCCGGCGCGCGAACTCCGCGTGTCGATCGACGCCAAATCCGGCGACATCAAGGCCTGGGCCAAGCTCATGGTCGCCGACCGCGTCATCTCGAAGCACGACCAGATCAGCGTCTTCGACGCGCGCCGCGCCGGCTTCCCGGAGGCCAAGATGGGCGACGAGATCGAGGTCGAGGTGACGCCGACCGGCTTCGGGCGCATCGCCGCCCAGTATGCCAAGCAGGCCCTGGCCGCGCAGCTCCGCAAGGCGGAGAAGGCGATGGTCTACGAGGAGTTCAAGGACCGCGTCGGCGACATCGTCAACGGCACCGTCCGCCGGTTTGAACGTTCGGACGTGATCATGGACCTCGGCAAGTTCGAGGCGATCATGCCCAACCGCGAACGTGTCCCGACGGAGGAGTACCAGATCGGCGAGCGCATCCGCTGCTTCGTCAAGGCGGTCGAGCAGACCCCGCGGGGTCCCGAGATCATCCTCTCCCGCGCGGATCCCAACTTCGTCATCAAGCTGTTCAAGGTCGAGGTCTCCGAGATCGGGGACGGAACGATCGAGATCAAGGGCATCGCCCGCGAGCCCGGTTTCCGGACCAAGCTGGCGGTCTATTCCCGCGATTCTAAGGTCGATCCCGTCGGCGCCTGCGTCGGTCTCCGTGGCCAGCGGGTGAAGAACATCGTCCGGGAGCTGAACAACGAGAAGGTGGACATCATCCCGTGGTCCCCGGACATCCGGCGCTACGTGGAGAACGCCCTGGCCCCGGCCAAGCTGAAGACCTTCGAGGTCGACGAGGCCCGGAAGCGGGTTCTCGTCCACACCTCCACCGACCAGTTGTCGCTGGCGATCGGCAAGCGCGGCCAGAACGCGAGGCTGACCTCGCGCCTGACCGGCTGGAACATCGACATCGAGGCCGAGCAGTCGGTCTTGCCCGGTTTCGACCAGAAGGTGGCCGTGGCGGTTCGCGATTTCGCGTCGGTTCCCGGAATCACCGAGGCTCAGGCCTTGATC
>CAIYXO010000660.1 GCA_903930165.1 uncultured Verrucomicrobiota bacterium
CTCGAGGGCGATGTGACCGCGGGCGACGGCCTCTGGACCGCACGGATCCCGGAGCGCCTGACCCCGGGGCTGGTCGCGTTCCGCGTCGAGGCCGCCGATGCGCTGGGCGGGACGTCCGTCTTCCCGGCCAACGCCCCGGTCGGCGAGGCGCTCATCCGCTGGGGTGAGCCGCGCCCGTTCGGCACCCTCGGCCACTTCCACCTCTGGAACACCTCGGCCAACGCCGCGGCCCGCGGTTCGCAGATGAACAACACCTACCGGGACTGCACGGTCGTCCACAACGACGTCCGCGTGGTCTACAACGCGGGGTTCAAGGACAAGGGCAGCCCCTTCCATTCCGGCGGCGGCGACTTCCTGGTGGCCTTCCCGCGCGACCAGCGGCTGCTCGGGTCCGATTCCATGGTCGCCGCCTCCACCGGCAACGGTGGCATCGAGGACACCCACCAGCGGGAGCAGATGAGCTTCTGGATCGGTCGCAAGCTCGGCACTCCGTGGCTGAACCGCCGCTACATCCGTTTCTACAGGAACGGTTCGGCGCCGCGGCCGGTCATGGAGGACTCCGAGAGCCGGACGGAGACTTCACCGAGTACTGGTACGGCGAGTCCGGTGACGGCGAGCTGTTCAAGATCGAGGACTGGTTCGAGTTCGACGATTCCGGCACCGGCTTCGTCAACACCGACGCACGGCTGGAGCCCTACTTCACCGACGACGGACAGCACAAGACCGCCCGCTACCGCTGGAGCTGGCGCAAGCGCGCCGTGGACCGGACGGCGAACGACTACACCTCCCTCTTCCAGCTGGCCGCGCTGGGCCAGTTGCCGGACTTCGCCAACCGGATCCCGGCGCTGATCGACGCCGAGAACTGGGCGCGCGTCCTGGTGCAGGAACGCATCTGCGGCAACTGGGACTCGTTCGGCATGAGCCGCGGCAAGAACATGTACGCCTACAAGCCGGCCGCCGGGAAATGGCGCCTGATCCCGTGGGACATCGACTTCACCCTCGGCACCGGGAACCCGCCGGAGGACGGCCTGATGTTCGGCGGCGATCCCACCGTGAACCAGCTGTTCGGCACGCCTTTCTTCCAGCGTATGGTCTACCGCGCCTATCGGGAGGCGGTGGACGGTCCCCTGAATCCCCTGCAGTACGAGGCCCAGCTCGCCGCCCGAACCAACATCCTCCGGGCGAACGGGATCGTCCCGGCCAGCAACCGTTCCATCGCCGACTACATGAGCCGTCGGCGAAACACCATCCTCACCCAGCTCGGCGCGGTCGACGTGCCGGCCCTCTCCATCGCCACTCCTGCCGTCTCCACGAACACTTCCGAGACCTTCGTGCTCCAGGGTGCCGCGCCGCTCGGCGTGGTTTCCATCCGCGTCAACGGCAACCCGGTCGAGCCCACCTGGACCACCGCCCGAGACTTCCTCCTCTCCGTCGACCTCCCCGTCCGCACCAACGAGTTCGAGATCACCGCGTTCGACCGGTCCGGGAATCCCGTGGCCGGCTCGCCCCGTCTGGTCACGGTCCATCGTCCCTCCGCGCCCGTCTCCGTGCCCGGCACCGTCCGCATCAACGAGGTCGTCGCCTCCAACGCCGCGGGGAACATCGATCCCGCCGACGGCTCGGTGGACGAGGACTGGATCGAGCTCCACAACCCGGGTTCGGAGACCGTCACCCTCGCCGGCTGGCGGATCAGCGACCGCGAGACCTTCTCCGGTGCCTACGTCATCCCCACCGGGTTCCGCATCCCGGCCGGCGGCTACCTCCTGGTCTGGGCCGACAACGAGGTTTCCCAGAACCGTCCCGGCGGCGATCTCCACGTTCC
>CAIYXO010000661.1 GCA_903930165.1 uncultured Verrucomicrobiota bacterium
AGACGCGGGCGTTCCAACGGGGAGGCGGGTGACACGACGGATCCGATTTCCAGCCCGTCGCGGATTGGGGTCAAGTCTTCCGTGACCTCGCCGGGGTCACCTGCAAAGCCGACCGGTCAGGCTTTCCGGCCGCGGCGGAACACCCAAAGGAGCGCTCCGAAGCCCAATGCGCCCAAGACGAGGGGTGCGGGTTCCGGAACGGCGCTCACGCGGACCCAGAAGTTGCCCTGGGGCCCGATGTCCGGATTCGCGCTGAAGATGTTCAACGCCCAGGAATTGTTGTCGTTGGGATCCATCTGCACCCAGAAGTCGGCGTAGCTGCCGATGGTCGTTCCTCCTCCCCGGAGAAGAAGTTCCGCGCCAACCGTGGGGTAGTTCGCGACGACCAGGCCGGCTCCGAACTCCCGGGTCTGGGGAATGTTGCTGAACTCGATCGTCCAAGTGAACCGGTCGGGCACCTGCACCAGGGGCAGGGAGAGGGTGTTGGTCACATACCCGGACAGGACCGGGAAGGAAGCGCTTTCCCAGATCAGCGAACCGGGACGTTGCGAGGTGACGATGTCCGGATACTGCCGGGTGCCGTCGTTGGCATAGATACGAAGCTTCCACTGCGAAGGCGTCGTGACGCCTGCCGGGAGCACCCCGTTGTAGAGGAAGCTGAACTCGGACAGATGCCGCATCGTGCCCGCCAAGACGATGTCGTCGCCGTATTCGCGCGTGAAGAGGGAGTAATTGGTCGTGCCCAGGGTGTTCTCGTAGACGAGATCGGCCCGGGCCCGGGTCGGCTGGATCGCCGCAAGCAGGGTTCCCAGCACCACGCCCACAAACAGAAGGCGCCGGAAAGGTCGGAGCAGCGAGGACAGGGTCTGCATGTTCAACAAGGATGGAAGGTTGGGATCGCGGAGGCCATCGGCAAATCAAACCCGCGGCCGTAAATCACAGGGGACTCAGCGGCGACAGGATCGAAAAGCGGTGAGCGCTGGAGGCGATGGAGTTCGAATCGGGAATCCCCTGAGCCGGCGCAACCAGGGCCGGATCGGAGGAATTCAAGGGAAGAAGTGGTGCCCCGGCTAGGACTTGAACCTAGAACCAACTGATTAAGAGTCAGCTGCTCTGCCATTGAGCTACCGAGGCGCCAAAATCGGCGGGTTGTATGGAGGAGGCGGAAGGCCTTGTCAATACGTCGGTCGCGGACCGATAGAGAAAATCGGATGCCACCACCCCCCACGGAACCGACGGTTTCAGCGGCCGATCCGGGTCCGCCCGGGCCGTCCGCTTCAGGAAATCGATGGGATCTGCAACCTTCCACTCCGATTACCGTGGCCGCAGCTCCACGGCTTCGGACAAGGATCGGGGACGACGTTTCGTCCCCGATCCCGGACACCCGGCTCGACGATTGACGCTTCCGCCGGCCATGAGAGGCTCCCCTTCCAGGAGAGTGAGTGTGACGACGTTTCATCGATGCCTTTTCGGGGCCGCCTGCGGCTTGGCGCTGACGCGCGCCGTGGCGCAGTCCTTTTCGGCACAGGTGACGGCCGACAACCACTACCAGCTGTTCGTTGGCGACTCCGCCGGGACGCAGCTGACCCTCGTCGGGCAGAACGAATCCGGCTCGACCGGAAGTCCGGGCGCCTACAACTGGAGCGAGCCGGAGTCCTGGAACTTCCAGCTTTCCCTCGGCCAACGGATCTACGTCGTGGCCTGGGACGCCGGTGGCCAAGGCGGTTGGATGGGGCAGTTCGGCTCGGTGGCCGGAACGCTGTTCTCCAAGCCTTCGAGTTGGCGCTACGCCACCTCCTCGGCGGCCAATCCGGGCGATTCCCAGCCGAACCTCCTGCCCACCCTGCTTCTGGACATCGCCTCGGCCTCCTCGGGCGGGTCGTGGATGGCGAATCCGACCTCTTCCGGCGCCAACGGCACCGGGCCCTGGGGAACCATCCCCGGCATCGGATCGTCCGCCGAATGGCTGAACGTCCCCTCGAACTTCGGACCGGTGACGATCTTCAGGTCCGAGTTCGTGGGCGTGCCGGAAGCACCCGGCGTGTCCGCCGCGATCGCCGCGGGCGTCATGGGAGCCGCGGTGGCGTCCCGCCGCATCCGTCGTCGCGGCTGAACCCGACACCGGTCGCGCCGGATCCGGATCCGGATCCGGGGTCCCCGTCCCCGAACTTCCCCCTTTGAAATCCGCGGGACGACGGACAACCTCCCGCCCCTGTTTCGCATGAAGCGCACGCACCATTGCAACGAACTGCGCCCCTCGGACGCGGGTCGCACCGTCACCCTGACCGGCTGGGTCCACTCCCGTCGCGACCTCGGCGGCGTCCTGTTCATCGACCTCCGCGACCGTGAGGGCCGCACCCAGACGGTGTTCGATCCCTCGGACCTCGACCCCGCCGTCTTCGAGGCCGCGGCCCATCTCCACGCCGAGTCCGTGATCGAGGTCTCCGGCGTGGTCCGGGTCCGCCCGGACGGCACCCGCAACGCCAAGATCGCCTCGGGCGACGTCGAGGTGCTCGCGAAGTCCCTCACCATCCTCAACCACGCGAAGATCCTGCCGTTCCAGGTCGACGACCCCGAGGTCGCGAACAAGGTGAACGAGGAGCTGCGCCTGCAGTTCCGCTACCTGGACCTGCGTCGGCCCGAGATGATGCGGAACCTGCGGCTGCGTTCGAAGGTGGCCATCGCCACGCGCAGCTACATGGATGAGCAGGGCTTCCTCGAGGTCGAGACGCCCACCCTCTTCAAGTCCACGCCCGAGGGCGCCCGCGAGTTCCTGGTGCCCAACCGCCGCGATCCCGGGACCTTCTACGCCCTTCCCCAGTCGCCGCAGCAGTTCAAGCAGATCCTCATGGTCAGCGGCGTGGAACGCTACTTCCAGCTCGCCCGCTGCTACCGCGACGAGGATCTCCGTGCCGACCGCCAGCCCGAGTTCACCCAGGTGGACATCGAGATGTCGTTCATCGACCGCGAGGACATCTACGCCCTGATCGAGGGGCTGCTGAAGAAGGTGTGGAAGACCGCGCTGAACGTGGACATCCCCACGCCGTTCAAGCGGATCAGCTTCGACGAGGCGCTCAACCGCTGGGGCATCGACAAGCCCGACACCCGGTTCGGCATGGAGCTGGTGGACTTCTCCGAGGAGTTCAAGGGCTCGAAGTTCGGCGTGTTCGGCAACGCGGTGGCCAACGGCGGCGTGGTGAAGGCCATCAACGCCAAGGGCCTCGCCGGCGCGACCCAGGGCCAGATCGAGACGATGACCGACTACGCCAAGAGCTTCGGCGCGAAGGGCCTCGCCTTCATCAAGGTCGAGAAGAACGCGGCCGGCGTGGTCGAGTGGAAGTCGCCGATCGTGAAGTTCTTCAACGACGCCGAGAAGGCCGCGCTCACCGCGAAGCTCGGCATCGAGGAAGGCGACCTGATCCTCTTCGCCGCCGACCAGTGGCTGAACGCCTGCGAGATCCTCGGCAAGATCCGCCTCTACTGCGCCGACGTGCTCAAGTCCCAGGGCAAGCTCACCATCGATCCCGCGCGCTACGACTTCATGTGGGTGGTCGAGTTCCCGCTGCTCGGCTTCGACCGCGAGATGAACCGCTGGTACTCCAGCCACCATCCGTTCACGGCCCCCGTCGCCGAGGACATCCCGCTGCTCAAGACCGACCCGAAGAAGGTCCGCGGCCAGCACTACGACATCGTGGTCAACGGCGTGGAGCTCGGCGGTGGCTCGATCCGGATCCACCAGCCGGACGTGCAGAAGACGATCTTCGAGGAACTGCTCCAGATCCCGCCCGACGAGACCCGGAGCCGCTTCGGCTACATGCTCGACGCCTTCCAGTACGGGGCTCCCCCGCACGG
>CAIYXO010000662.1 GCA_903930165.1 uncultured Verrucomicrobiota bacterium
CCGCGTCGCCGGGCTGGCCGCGGGTGCGCGAATCCTTCCTCAACTGGCGGGTTGGCTGGGAGAGCCTACCGGCCATCCTGCAGGGCCTCTGGCTGAATCTGAGGGTGTTGGTGGTCTGCCAGATCCTCATCCTGATTCTCGGCCTGACACTGGCCGCGGTGCGCACCCTGCGCGGCCCGGTGTGGTTTCCGTTGCGCGCCTTGGCTACCGGATACGTCGATCTGTTTCGTGGCCTTCCGCTCATCATCGTGCTGTATCTGGTCGGGTTCGGCCTGCCGGGATTGCGGCTGGCCGGTATCCCGAACAATCCGGTGTTGCTGGGCGGGTTGGCTCTGGTCCTGGTGTATTCCGCCTACGTCGCCGAGGTGTTCCGCGCCGGGATCCAATCCATCCACCCTTCCCAGTTGTCGGCGGCGACCTCGTTGGGATTGAACTACCGGCAGACGTTGCGACTGGTGGTGTTGCCCCAGGCTGCCCGCCGGGTGACCCCGGCTCTACTGAACGACTTCGTTGCCCTCCAGAAGGACTGCGGCCTGATCTCGGTCCTGGGCGCAGTCGACGCGGTGCGTGCCGCGCAGATTCAAGTGGCCACGTCGTACAACTTCACCCCCTACGTCGTCGCGGGTCTGTTGTTCGTCGCACTGGCGGTTCCCTCGGGACGACTCGCGGACTGGGCGACCCGGCGTGCGGCCACCCGGCAGGGTGGCCTGTGAGCGCCCCGGTTCTGTCGGTCCGCGGCCTGGTCAAGAGGTACGGCGAACGCACCGTCCTCAACGGTGTGGACCTCGATGTCGCCGAGCACGAGGTCGTGGTGCTCATCGGCGCCTCCGGTTCCGGAAAGTCGACGCTGCTGAAATGCGTTGACTTGCTTGACGATGTCGATGACGGGCAGATCATCCTGGACGGCCGCGACATCAGCGACCCACAGACGGACGCCGAGCAGTCCCGCCGCAGCATGGGGATGGTGTTCCAGTCGTTCAACCTCTTCCCCCACATGTCGGTCCTGCAGAACGTGACGCTCGCACCGCGAGTCGTGTTCCGGCGCAACCGGTCCGACGCCGACGAGCGCGGCCGCGAGCTGCTCGCGCGAGTTGGACTGGCGGAGAAGGCGGACGCCTATCCCGACAAGCTGTCTGGCGGTCAGCAGCAGCGGGTCGCCATCGCACGGGCGCTGGCTTACGATCCGCGTCTGCTGTTGCTCGACGAGATCACCAGCGCGCTGGATCCCGAATTGGTCGGCGAAGTGCTCGACCTGGTGCGCGAACTCGCCGAGTCCGGCCGCACCATCGTCATGGCCACCCATGAGATGGGCTTCGCGCGTGAGGTGGCGCATACCGTTTGCTTCCTCGACGGCGGCCGGATCATCGAGTCCGGCAGTGCCGAGCAGGTGCTCAACGATCCGCAACACGAACGGACCCGACAGTTCCTGCGCCGGGTCAACAGCAGGCCTTGACGCACGAACCGGTAACAGCTCGGAAGCACTTCGAAACAATTCAGCGACATGTCAGCATTCGTGCGCGCTTTTTGCCAGCTTTGTCGTGGACTCTGAAAACACCTGCTAGCAGGAGGTTGACGATGCCGTGGCTGACCTTTTATGGACTCGTCGCCGTTGCGGTGATCGGCGTCCTGACCCTCTGCTTCGCGCGGAGTCTGCGCGGTGACTACCTTCGGCTGCTGGCAATCGGCGCAGCAG
>CAIYXO010000663.1 GCA_903930165.1 uncultured Verrucomicrobiota bacterium
CGACTTCCCGTTGGGCGACTGGGTACGCGAGCTTTCCGGCCTGCCCGTGGTCGTCGAGAACGATGCCAACGTGGCCGCCCTGGGCGAAGCCCTCCTGGGCGCGGGTCGGGGCCATCGGCACGTCTTCTGGATCAACATGGGGAGCGGCGTCGGCGGGGGAATGGTGGTCGACGGCCGCCTCTACCACGGAGCCAAGCCCGGCGAGGCCGAGATCGGTCACGTCCGGCTCGACAAGTCCGGAACCCTGCTCGAGCAGCGTTGTTCGGGATGGGCGGTCGACGGCCGGATCCGCGCGGCGGTGGCGGATCCCGGTGCCGCGGACTGCGCGTTGGTCCGCGCGGTGCGGGCGCAGTCCCCGGCCGGCGGAGAGGCGCGCCACCTCGGGGCCGCGGCCCGCGCCGGGGATCCGCTGGCATTGAGGATCCTCGAGGAGGTCGCCGACGACCTGGGCTTCGCGCTCTCCCACGCCGTGCAGTTGTTCCATCCGGAAATCGTCGTCGTCGGCGGCGGGCTTTCGCTGGTCGGAGAACCGCTGCGCGAGGCGATGGCGCGGGCGCTTCCGCGGTACGTCATGGATTCCTTCCGTCCGGGTCCGGTGGTGGCCCTCGCGGGGTTGGGGGAAGACTCCGTACCGGCGGGTGCCCTCGCGCTCGCGGACGGATGGATCAGTCGAGCTTCGGCGTGAAGAGCCTCGCCGGCGCTGCCCGCAGCGACTCCACATGCGAGTCGATGAACCCGGCCTGTGCCCGGAACTTCCTGCGTCGCTGCCCGCTCACACCCCGTTCGGTGTCGGTGCTGCGGTCGTTGCCGCCGTTGTGACGGTAGCAGACGTTCGCCGTGGAGGCGCCGTCCGGATACAACGCGGCATCCCAGCCGTCGGTGTCGGCGAAGAGCAGCGTCCCGGTCGGATCCTCGACGTTCTTCAGCCCGATGTCCCGACGGCCGAGGTTGATCTGGGAGTTCTGCGCGTAGGTCAGGAATCCCCAGAAGCCGCCCAGCTGGATCGTGGAGGAACCGGCCGACTTCTTCTGGCGGCTGGAAGGGCAAACGAACACGCCCTGGCCGGAGACGGTGGGATTCCGCCCAAGGTAGGGTTGCATCTGGCGATACCAGATCTGGGATCCCGCCGGGTCGTTCCACGAGGCGTCCGGCCAGGCCACCGGATACGCCTTGTGATCCTCCTCGTACAAGGTCGCGGCGATCATCAGCTGCCGCAGGTTGGACTGGCACTGCGACATCATCGCCCTTTCGCGGGCCTTGCCCAGGACCGGGAAGACCATGCTGGCGAGGATCGCGATGATGGCGATGACGACGAGCAACTCGATGAGCGTGAAGCCCGACCGCGGCAACCGGTTCCGAGATGGAGTGGGCGTCGTCATGGCGTGGATCCTTCGGGCGGACGGAGCCGACGTCTCAGAGTTTCACGGGCTTCCCTGAAGCGGCCGACTTGTCGGCGGCGAACACCAGGCGGTGGCTGCGGTACGCGTCGTGGAAACTGGTGAAGGGCATTTCCTTGCCGGCGTCGAGGGCGTCGAAGAAGGCCTGGAACTGGTTCTGGTACGGATGGTCCTTCACGTCGCCGGAGTCCACCGGGGCGAACGACAGCTGGCTCCACTTCGACTTGTCCAGCATGCCGAGCTTCTGGCTGTGGAAACGGTTGTCGAGGATCGATCCCTCGCTGCCGACGATGTGGGTGTGGAAGTAGTAGGGCTGGAGGCAGTCGAGACAGGAAGTGGTCTTGCCAACGCGGCCGTCGGCGAACCTCACGATGCTCACCTGCGTGGTGGGGAAGTCGTACGGGGCGAAATGCGGGCTCTTGGAGGAAGTGGAGTAGGACGTGACCTCGACCGGTTCGCCGCCCATGACCATCAGCAGGGCGTCCATGGCGTGGCATCCCGCGCTGAGCAGGGAGCTTCCCGCCTCCGCCTTCTTGTGGCTCCAGCGGAACTGGCCGTACCACGGTCCGACGCCGTGGAAGTAGTCGACCTCCGCGAAATGCACCTCGCCGACAAGTCCCGCCTGGATGGCCGCGTGGATCGACTGGAACTGGGCCGAGAACCGGACCTCGAAGCAGACGCAGGTCTTGCGGTCGGAGGCCTTGAGGGCCGCCGCCATGGCCTCGAGGTCCTTGGGGTTGAGCGCCAGGGGCTTCTCCACGATGACGTGTTTGCCCGCCTTGATGGCGGCGATGAACTGCCGGGCGTGGTCCTTCGGGAAGGAGCAGATCGAGACGGCGTCGATCGACTTGTCCGCCAGCATGGCCCCGAGGTCGCGGTAGACCTTGATGTTCCCGCCGTAGCGGGCGCTCGCGACCGCGGGGTCGAGGTCCCGGTTGGAGTAGATCGCCGTGACGCGACCCTGACGTGTGGCGTTGATGGCGGGGATGTGGGCCGAGGCGACCCAGCCGTGGCCGATGACTCCGACGTTCCAGGTTTTCATGGTAGGCAGCGCGTGGATGAGCCTCTTCGAGCGACGTCGCGCAGGCGATGGGAATTCGGCGGGTGACCGACTTCTTTCGCCTCGCCTCGGGGACGGCCTGTGCCACGGTCCGGCAGTCGTCATGATCGAAGTCGAGGGATTGACCAAGGTTTACGGGGAGTTCGTCGCCGTCTCCGGTCTGACCTTCACGGTCCGGCCGGGAGAGTTGCTGGGGCTGGTCGGTCCCAACGGGGCCGGCAAGACCAGCACGTTGCGCTGTTGTGCCGGGATCATCCCGGCCACGCGCGGGACGATCCGGGTCTGCGGACACGACGTCGCGGCCGATCCGGTTTCGGCCAAGGGACGGCTGGCTTTCTTCTCCGACGAACCCCGTCTGTTCGAGTACCTCACGGTCCGCCAGCACCTGATCTTCACCGGACGGCTCTACCAGGTCCCGGACGCCGAGGAACGGATCCCGGGCCTGTTGGCGGAACTCGACCTCGCGGCCAAGGCCGACCAGCTCCCATCGGAGCTTTCGCGCGGGATGAAGCAGAAGGTTGCGATCGCCTGCGGCCTGCTGCATTCGCCTTCGGTGATCTTCTTCGACGAGCCCCTGACCGGACTGGACCCGCTCGCGATCCGCCGCATGAAGGACACGATCCGACGGCTCGCCGTGGACGGCGCCGCCATCGTGCTCTCCTCGCATCTGCTGCCGTTGCTGGAGGAGGTCTGCACGCATGTGCTCATGGTGAAGGAAGGACGGAAGGTGGCCCATGGCACGCTCGACGAGGTGCGGTCCCTGTTCGCCGGCTCGGGGCAGGGCGGGACGCTCGAGGAGGTGTTCCTTCGGATCGCAGAGGAGCCTTCCGGTGCCGGTTCGCCTCCGTCGGTGCCGCCTCCCATTCTTCCGTCATGAG
>CAIYXO010000664.1 GCA_903930165.1 uncultured Verrucomicrobiota bacterium
ACTTCCTTCCCGGCGACGACCGCTTCGTGCTTTACCTGAATCCGCGCCCGGGCGGAGACGAGCCGTCGCAGGGCGCCCTGGTCAGCAACCTGGACCTGGGAGTCGTGACCAAGCTCGGACTCTATTCCACCGGCGCATTCTCCGCCGACGAGATCCGCGTCGGCAGCTCCTACGCCGAGGTCGTCCCGGAGCGCATCGCCTTCCCGACGCCCGCGATCGACTCCGCCACGCCGGCCAGCATCGCAATCGCCGGCGGGACGCGGGTGACGGTCCGCGGATCCGACTTCACCACCTCGGACGAGGTGCTCATCGACGGCATCCCGCTCGAGTCGCCCGTCTTCGTCGGGGCCACCGAACTCACCGGCTTCGCCCCGGCGCTTCCCGCCGGACCCCACTCGGTCCAGATCCGCCGATGCGGAACGGTCGTCGCCCAGCTCCCGGGCGGGATCCTCGGCGGCTCGTCGCCGAGGATCTTCTTCGTCTCGCCGCGATACTCCTTCGCCCCGGGCGGAGGCGGCGTGACCGTTGTCGGGACGAACTTCACCGCCGACACCCGCATCCGTGTCGCCTTCGCGACCGGCACCCCGGACGCGGGACTCCTGCTGAACACCGTCGTCAGCGACGATGGGACGACCATCACCGGCAACCTCCCCGCGCTGCCGCCGGAGGACGTCCTCGGTCCGCGGGACGTCGTCGCGGTCAACGCCAGCGGACAGGACGTCCTGTCCGGCGGCGTACGCTATGTCCCCTCGTCCGGCACTTCGGATCCGCTGGTCGCCGAATTTCGGGCCATCGAGGCCGAGTCCCTCGACAAGCCATCGATCTCCCTTCGGAACGGGTTCCCGGTCGGCATGAACGTCCGCATCCCGTCCGAGGGCGCCACGCCGGAGGAGCGGGCGAGGAATTTCGTCGGCCGTCACTCCGAGCTCCTCGGCCTGAACAGCCCCGGCACCGAGCTCGCCGTGGACGGGGTGACCTCCACGGTGGGCGGCCTGGACCATGTCCGGCTCGTCCAGAAGGTCGGCGACGTGCCGATCTTCGCCGGCGAGATCGTGATAACCCTGCTTGGCAACGAGGTCCTCGCCCTCACCGGCGCCCTGACGCCGTCGGCGCAGACGGCGTTCCCGCGCCAGCCGGCGTTCTCGGGCGAGGACGCCCTTGCCGCGGCCCGCGGCCTCCGTCCGCCGCCTCCCGGTGTTCGGAACGACCGGGCTGAGCTGTCCATCTACGACCCCGGCCTGCTCGCAGACGTCCCCAACTCACCCCGGCTGGTTTGGGAGGTCAATCTCGAGGGTGGCGGCGAGACGCTCTTCTTCGACGCCCAGTCCGGCGCGTTGGTGCACCGCATTTCGCTCAGCGAGGAGGGAGGCAACCCTCTGGACGGGCTCGACCTGTCGCTGCGTGACGCCGAGAACGAGGCCAACTCCGAGGACGACTGGTGCTACAACCTGAGCAACGACCCGGACGTCGGCAACCAGGTGACCCTTTTCGGAGGCTACAACAACGATCCTTGGGCCCGCCTTGCGCTCGACTACGGCCGGCGCACCTACGCGTTCTTCAACGGCGTCTTCGGCTGGCGCTCCTACGACAACCGTGGAAGCCAGCTCGAGGTCTTTCTGCGGGCCACCGTCCCCAACGCACAGTGGTCGCAGGACTGCGATGTCATGGAGTTCAGCGAGGGCTGGCTCGACTACGAGGTCTTCGTCCACGAGTTCACCCACGCCGTCGTCTCCAAGACCAGCCGGCTGGTGTACCAGGGCGAGTCCGGGGCGCTGAACGAGTCCTTCGCCGACACGATGGCGATCGTCGCCGACCGCGAGGCCGGGGACCTGAACTGGCTCCTGGCCGAGGATCGGGACGGGAACCCGGGGACTCCGATCCGCAATTTCCAGACACCCTCCATCCGGCACTACCTCAACCGTTACACCGGCGACGAAGACCACGGGGGCGTCCACGCCAACAGCGGGATCCAGAACCGCGCCGGCTACATGATGTCCGAAGGCGGGATGGAGCCCGGCTACCGCGTGCCGGCGATGGGCCTGTCCAAGATGCGGAACCTCAGCTGGGAAACCTTGAAGACCCTGCCCCGGAACGCCGGCTTCGCCGCGTCCCGGGCCCAGGAGGTGGCCATCGCAACCGGTTGGTTCCGCGGCGGCATCAATGGGTTCATGGCCAGCGACGTCTGCTCCGTGCGGAATGCCTGGCATTCGGTCGGGGTCGGGGAACGCGACACGGACTGCGACGGCGTTGAGGATTCCCTCCGCGACAACGACGGCGACTACGTCCCGGACATCCGGGACAACTGCCCCCTGATGGCCAACCCCCGACAAGAGGACGCGGACCGCGACGGCGTGGGCGACGTGTGCGACAACTGCCGGAACAACCCCAATCCGCGCCAGGAGGACCTGGATCTCGACGGCGTGGGCGACGTCTGCGACCTGGACAGGGACGGTGACGGATGCCTGAACGGCGGGGACCAGCATCCGGACTCGGCCCAGATCGTGGTCGGCCGCTATGCCGGAGTGGCC
This sequence comes from uncultured Verrucomicrobiota bacterium, assembly GCA_903930165.1. Classification (GTDB taxonomy): domain Bacteria; phylum Verrucomicrobiota; class Verrucomicrobiia; order Limisphaerales; family UBA9464; genus SXXZ01. The sequence continues at coordinate 2,529 of CAIYXO010000664.1, forward strand.
TGCCAGGGCGGCGGCGGCGACATCTCCCGCTTCGAGGGCGAGGATTCCGACCGCGACGGATGGCGGGACTGCGAGGATGACGACGACGACAACGACGGGGTCCCGGACGCGCTCGACACCTGTCCGGTTGGAAACTTCGGATTGCTGAATTCCTGCTTGGAGATCCGTGACTGCCCGGTGACGCCGCTGGACTGGTTCCGGATCTGCCAGGGCGGCGCCTGCAACGAGCTGGAGCTGCGGGCCACGGACCGCGTCAACCCCAATCCGCTGCGCAACATCTCCTTCAACCGGGTCCGGATCGTCAACC
>CAIYXO010000665.1 GCA_903930165.1 uncultured Verrucomicrobiota bacterium
ACCTTGTCGCTCGAAGAGTTGCTCGAGAAGTGGTTCTTCCGCATGCACGACCCCACCACCCTCAACCGCCAGGGGAACGACGTGGGCAGCCAGTATCGGTCCGCCATCTTCACCTTCAACGAGGCCCAGAAGAAGACCGCCACGGCGGTGAAGGCGAAGGTCGACGCTTCCGGCAAGTGGCGGCGTCCCGTCGTGACCGAGATCGCCGACGCCTCGACCTGGTATCCGGCCGAGGGTTACCACCAGAAGTACCTGCTCAAGAACCCGGGTGGCTACACCTGCCACTACCTCCGGGACTGACGTCATCCCGGCCTGTTGCCGGACTGCGGGATCACCCAGGCGGCCATGCGGGATGAAGGAGCCGAGTTCCGGCCGCTGCCACTCGCACGGAAACTGGGAGTTTCAGGTCACTCCTGTCTTCCTTCTTCGCGTCCCACACCGCTCCGCGAACGGGAGTTTTTCGGGGATCCGGCGGGTGAAGCCCGCACCGGATTTGGACCTCGCTCCGAAGGGGAGGCCGAGGCGCCTCCCCGGACGCCCGCACTTCACGCGCGATGCGGAAGGGCCGGCGGCGTGTTGCGGTTCAACAGGGCGCGACGACGGAATCCCGTGAAGATGGCGATGTTCAGGAAGTGCATGCCGCCCAGGATCAGCAGGATCATGCCTTCCTTGGTGCTCAAGCTCTCCAGGGCGGTCTGCAGGTTCTCCGCATCGACACCGAACCTCATGGCCAAGGCCACGAAGCCGATGTTCACCAGGTAGAAGCCCACCACCAGCAACTGGTTCACCGCGTCGGCCAACGCCTCGTTCCCGTGGAAGCAGTCCACCAGGAAGATCCGACCATTCCGATGCAGCGTCCTCGCCACCCACACGGTCAGGGTCACGCTCAGGGCCAGATAGGTCAGATGGGTCGCTACGGTCAGGTTCACAGGATTCCTTTCTCTTTGTCGGTTATTTCTGTCTGGACAGAAATTAGTGTATTCACGGGATCTGAGGCAAGCGATTCCCGAACCTTTCCAGCCGTCCGGGAAATCGAGGGGCACATCGAAACGGGCCCTCCTTCGCTCCTCCTGCTCCCACGACGCGGGGCGGATCGGGCATGGAATCTCATGCCTGCGCGTTCCTGCCGGAGCGGAGGTCGCCGCCTGCAGGAACCCATTCCACGGGTTCGGAGCCGCAGCGGATGCGGGGTCGGTCCTTGGGATTCCAGGTCTCCGGACTTGATCCCGCCGGGCTCGGACGGATCGGATACGCTCCATGCCTCCCGAGGACCCGATGCCGTCGATGCCGCGACGACGCTTCGTCGTTTCGCTGACAGCCGCCGCCATGAACGGCGTCGCGGGTTGCCGACACCGGCCCGCAGGATCTTCGCCCCGGCTGTTCCTCACCTCCGACGGTCGCACGGGCTGGATCCATGCGGACGGTTCCGGCCTGCATTGGCTGGACTTCAAGGTACCCGGCCAGGCGACGTGGCAGCCCGGGCCGTTCCTGTCCGACGGACGGCGGGTGGTCTTCCTGAGCATGGAACCCCGGCGCGATGGACCCGAGCGTCCCTTCGAGGAGTACTACACCCGGACGCCGACACATCTGTGGATCCACGACCTCGACACCGGGACCCTCGAGGAAATCGCCACGCGGGACCGCCTCGCCGTGTTCTACACCCCGGCGCTGCTGCTGTCGGATTCGCGGATCCTCGTCCAAGTGGTGCGGAACCGGGTCGGTCAGCTCTTCAGCATGAACCTTGACGGGTCCGACTCCCGAGAGTTCACGAGGCCCGACGAGGGCCTTCCCTACGGCCTGAGCCTCAGTCCCGACGGCCGCCGCGTGGCGTTCCATCTCGCCAGTCCCCGAGGCTACGAGATTTGGACCTGCGACGCGGAAGGAAAGGACCGCATCCGCGTGGCAGGGCATCCCGACCACCTCTACTTCGGCACCAGCTGGTCGCCGGACGGGCGCTGGATCCTCTTCCAGGATTGTCTCCACCGGCAGGACCCGGGCCACGACTGGTCGGACCTCTGCGTCGGGCGCCCGGACGGCTCGGGCCACGAGGTCCTCACCCGGGGACAAACCCTGTGGTTCGCCGCCACCTACGGGGGCCCGGCAGGCCGAGGCGGCGGTTCCAACATGCCGATGTGGACACCCGAAGGCTCGATCCTCTGCTGCCAGCGATCGCCGGAGGCCCGTGTGCCGTGGGAATTCCAGGCCTCCCGGCCGGACACCGACCATTTCAATCGCGACTTCCTGCCGGACCGCGCGCGGGGCGGGACGGGTATCGCCCGGATCGATCCCGTCTCCGGCCGGACCACGACGATCCACGAAGCGCAGGAGGGCGTCTGGCTCTGCCGTGCCACGGTTTCCTCCGACGGACGCCACCTCGCCTACTGCCGCGCCGAGACCGGAAAAATGCCCTCCCTTTGGGTGTCGGACATGGACGGACGCAATGCCCGGATGCTGACCGCCGGCCACAAGGGTCTGGGTGCGGACCACCCACGTTGGCTGCCTTAGCGGATCGAAGCAGAGGGGACTGGCACGCAAGGCCGCAAAGCCGCTTGCGAGGTGGGCGAAGGCTTCCGGATTCCCGAGGCGGAGCCTTGGACCCAACGGTGACCGCATTCTTGGTCCCGGATCCGACGGCCCGTTGGTGCCCCGCGCATCGGGCCAGGTCCGTCTCCGCGCACATCGAACCCTGGTGTTGAATCCCGGCCCCAAGTCACGGCGTTGAGAGGTGGAACACCTCTCCGCGTGTCTCCCTGCATACAGTGCCACAAAGCGAGCAAACGATACCGAGCAACCCAACTCCCGCTCCGGTAATCCC
>CAIYXO010000666.1 GCA_903930165.1 uncultured Verrucomicrobiota bacterium
CGACGCGGCGCTGCTCCACGAGATCCGCAACGCCCTCGCGGCCGTCCTTGGCCACGCCGAGCTGATGCCCGTGCTCGACGACTTGAACGCCGACGCGACCGCGAGCCTGCAGCAGATCGTCCGCGGCGCCCGACGGGCCTTGGACCTCGCCAACACCCGCCGCGTTTCCCAGAAGCCCGCGGTCCCATCCCCGGCCTCGAAGCCTTCGGCCGTGGTGGAAGATGTGGTCGAGGCCCTGCGGCCCGTGTGCCGTGAACGCGTCGCGATCGAGGTCTCCAACGGGGTGGGCCTTCCCCGCGTCGCCTGTCCCACCGATCGGCTCCACCAGGTCCTTTCGAACCTCGTGAAGAACGCGATCGAGGCGTTCGCCTCCGGCACCGGAACGATCCGGGTCTCCGCCAAGCCCGCGCGTTGCGCCGTGGATCGCGGGCATCAGATCCCGGCGGTCGAGTTCACCGTCGCCGACGACGGTCCCGGGATGTCGGCCGAGGTCCGTTCACGCATCTTCGACCCGTTCTTCACGACCAAGGCCGAGCAGGGCGGCACCGGCGTGGGCTTGAGCGTCGTCCAGTCGATCGTCCGCGAGCACGGTGGCTTCGTGAACTGCGCCAGCCGTCCCGGAGCCGGAACCGTGTTCCGTGTGGTGATTCCCGCCATGCCGGGCGAGTAGCCCGCGTCCCCTTTCCCAATAGGAGTGCTATCAATGCCAAACCCCGCCGTTGGGACTGTATCCCGAAGGCGGGGCCTTTTCTTTTCCGGTCACTCCACGCCGTAGCGCGACATCATGTTGTAGATCGTCTTGCCCGAGACCCCGAGTCGCCGGGCGGCCTCGGTCTTGTTGCCGCGGCAGAGCTCGAGCGTCTGACGCAGCGCCTTCTCCTCGAGCGTCGCCAAGGGGATGCCTCCCAGGGACAGCTCGCTGGCGGCGGAGGCCGCGGGTCCCGTCGCATCCGCCGCCGGATCCAGGAACAGGAGGTCCTCCGGCAGGTCGTCCCTGCGGATCACGCCGTCGGCGGCGAAGGCCGAGGAGCGTTCCAGGACGTTCTCGAGTTCCCGGACATTGCCCGGCCAATGGTACTTGAGGAGGATCTCCTGGACCGTCGGGTCCAGAGTGCAGACCTGCGTCCGGCGTTCCTTCGCCACGGATTCCAGGAAACGCCCGGCCAGACCCGGGACGTCCTCCTTTCGCGACCGCAACGGCGGGAGCTTCAGCGGGATGACGTTCAGCCGGAAGAAGAGGTCCTCCCGGAACTCCCGGTTGCGGACCTTCTCCGCGAGGTCGGAGTTGGTGGCCGCGATGACACGCACGTCCGCCTCCAGGTTCTCGGATCCGCCCACGCGCTGGAAGATGCGCTCCTGGAGGAAGGTCAGCAGCTTGGGCTGGAGGCTCAACGGCAGGTCGCCGACCTCGTCGAGGAACAGGGTGCCGCCCTCGGCCATCTCCACACGGCCGATCCGCCGCTGGAGGGCTCCGGTGAACGCGCCCTTTTCATGGCCGAACATCTCCGACTCCAGCAGTTCCCGGGGAAGGGAAGGGCAGCTCACCGAGATGAAGGGTCCCTTCGAGCGGGAACTGGCGTAGTGGATCACCCGGGCCAGCAGGCTCTTTCCCGTGCCGCTTTCGCCGGTGATCAGCACCGTGGAGTTCAGGTCCGCGATGCGGGAGACCTGTGAGCGCAGCCGTTGGGCCGCCTCCGAGGTGCCGCCGAAATCGCTGCTCGGACGCGAGTTCCCGACCGCCTGCTGGAGCCGCGCGCCCTCCTTCAGCCCGCGCCCAACGGAGACCGCCTGCCGTACGATCGCCAGCAGTTCCTCCAGGTCGAAGGGCTTGGTGACGTAGTCCAGCGCCCCCTGCTTGATCGCCTCCACCGCGTCCTTCACCTGGCCGTGGGCCGAGATCATCACCACCGGGGTCTCGGGATGGAGACGCTTGATCTGGCCCAGCGCGGCGATGCCGTCCAACTCCGGCATCTTCAGGTCGAGCACGCAGGCGGCGACGTCCTCGGTCATCATCTCCACCGCTTCGCGTCCGTTGCAGGCCACCAGGACGTCGTACCCCAGCTTGGTGAAGTTGTACTTCAGCAGGGTGCGCAGCGTCTCCTCGTCGTCCGCCACCAGCACCTGGGGCTTTCGTCGGGAAATTGTGTCGCTCATGGCGGGGGGAGTCTGCCTCGGCCGGACGCGCGGAGGAAGCGCGAGGTGCCCGATTCCTGCGGCGGCCCGATCCGGGTCAGTAGTCGCGGAGATTCCGCCCTGCGTTCCTCGGTGCCGTGCCCCGGCTCCCGGGTTGGTCGATCCGTGGCGGTCCGTCGAGCGGCGGCCCCGGCTGCTGCTGGAGCGGTCCCTGCCCGGGCCGCTGCCCGCCCGGCTGGGACTGCCCCTGCTGCCCGCCGGGTTCCTTCCCGCGGTCGGCCATCCCCTGGCGCAACCCGTCCAGCTCCTTCCCGACCTGTTCCGCCTTCTCCGCGGTCGCGTCGCTCGGGCGCATCGACTGGAGTTCCCCGAGGGCCTGTTCCGCCCCTTCGAGTCGGGCGGCCTTGGACTCCATGGATTCCCCTTCGCCGGGGGATTTCATCAGCCGGTCCGCGAGCTTCTCCAGGGCCTCGGCGAGCTTGTCCTCGGCCCTCTTCTGCTTCGTTTCCAGCCGCGGGTCGCCCTGCCGCAGTTCGTCGGCCTGCTGGAAGTGGTCCAC
>CAIYXO010000667.1 GCA_903930165.1 uncultured Verrucomicrobiota bacterium
CGGCGCGGTGGAGGACCACTGGAACTTCGAGAGGCCCGAGCGGTATGCGATCTGGAATTTCCTCTACGCCGGCTGCGGCGGGAAGGAGCATGACCCCGAAGGGGCGGTGTGGACGTTGCGGGGCACGCCGATGGACACCGTCGCGTGGCGTGTCGTGAACTCGCATCGGAAGGACGTCAACCGGCTCGGGCCGAACTTCATGGGCCGCGAGCTGAAGGAACTGCTGCCGCCCGGGGAACGGCTCGTGGCGCGGATCAACACCCAGCCGTTCCTCCTCGACCACGGGGACGACACCACCGATTTCCCGGGCGACGAGTTCCTCCTGGGCTACTGGATGGGGCGTTTCGTGGGGTCGATCGGTCCGGAGCGGCGGTGAGGCCTGCGCTTCGCCGATGCCCAGCCTTTGTGCATGAGACCATGCCGGATTTTGACAGGAATCTGGAAAACCAGCAAAATGCTCCGGTGAAGACCACGTTGGATCTGCCGAACGACCTGGTTCGCGAGGTGAAGCTGCGGGCTGTCAACGAAGGCATGAAGCTGAAGGACGTGATTTCGGACCTGCTCCGCAAAGGCCTGGGGCAGCCGAATCCGACGCCGGCGGGGACCACCGCGCGTCGGGGGGCCATTGCATTGCCCCTGTTTCCTTCGTCTCCACAGGCGCCTGCCCGGCGGATGTCGTTGGACAGGTTGGTAGCCGCCGAGCAGGAAACCCTGACCCGCGAAGATCTTGAGCGCCTCCGCCCGCCTGTTTGACACCGGGGTTTGGATCGGGCTGGCCTTTGACAGCCACCCATTCCACCGCCTGGCCCGGGACGTGTTCGAGTCGGCGGATTCGGAACGGCCCGTCGCCTTCTGCCGCGCCACACAGAACAGCTTCCTGCGCCTGCTGACGACGCCGGCAATCCAGACCTTGTATGGCGGTCCGGCCGTGACCAACGCCCAGGCATGGGCCAAGAGCCAGGAACTGCTGGCCTTGCCGCAGGTGGTGTGGCTCGCCGAGCCGGTGGCCCTGGAGGCGGAATGGAAACGGTGCGGTGGAGTCGCGACCGTCTCACCCAAGGTCTGGATGGATGCCTACCTGGCCGCGTTCGCCATTTCCGGCGACCTGGAGTTGGTCGCCTTCGACCGGGACTTCGCCAACTTCACCCGCCATGGACTTCGGCTGACGCTGTTGGAGGCCAAGGCCGCAGGGAGCCGAAGGCCAAGACGCTGAGGCTCACCGCTCGACCGGGGAGGTGGGTTGGTCCTGATCCAACGCTGCGGAAGAGATTGGCACGCAAAGCCGCAAAGCCGCAGAGCCGCGGAGGAGAGGGTGGAAGCTGCGAAGGGCCCGACACGGAACCGGACACCGGATGGTGGGCGTCTTCGTCGTAAGCGTACGCCGGTCCCCATGGTTCCCGTGCGCGGTTTCCGTGGTAGGATGACCGGTTCGACGGCTGGACCGGTGGGCCGGCTGGCTCAGGCGGCCTGAGGCTTCCAGTTGGCGGGCAGGAGTTCGTGGAGGTTGGCGGTGGTCGCCGAGGGGATGCGGCGCAGGACGTCTTCCAGCCACTTGGCCGGATCCAGCCCGTACCGCCGGGCCGTGATCAACAGGCTGTAGATCACCGCACTGCGCCATCCGGCGTCCGGATGTCCGATGAAGAGCCAGTTCTTCTTCCCCACCGCCGTCGGTCGGATCGAGTTCTCCACCAGGTTGGTGTCGATCTCGTACCGGCCTTCCTCGAGGTAGCGCACCAGCGCTTCCCACTGGCCTTGAGTCTACCGAATCGCCTTGTCCGGCTCCAGTTCCAAGAGCTGACGATGCAACCGTTCCAGCAGCGCCGGAACCTTCTCCTGCCGCAACGCCGCCCGCGCCTCCGGCGTGAAGCCGCCTTCCCGGGCCTCTCTCTCGACGAGGTACAGGCCCGCGATCAGGACCAGGAACTCGCGTGCCCGCGCTGCGTCGTCCTCCAAGGCCTCATGGAACTTCCTCCGGGCATGCGCCCAACAGGCTACCCGACGCAGGTCCTTCCTGGACCGCTCCAAGGCCTCATAAAGCCCATAGCCGTCGGTTTGGACCGTTCCATGGAAGTCCTTGAGCATCCGGTCGGGGCCTTCCCGACCTCGATTGCCTTGGTAGTCGAAGATCACCCCGGCTCCCGGCCGGGCGTACACCCACAGCCATCCTTGGGCGGCCTTGCCCGGGACTTCCGGATCCATCACCCGCACCGGCGTCTCGTCGACCTGGAGGTAATCGCCCAGGATCAGGTCCTTCCGGATCAGTGCCACCAGGGGTTCGAGCACCCCGGCGCCGGTCGCCACCCAGTCGGCGAGCGTGGTGCGCGTGATCTCCACGCCGTGGCGCGCGAGTTCCTGCTGCACCCGGTAGAGGGGACGGTGATCGAGGTACTTCGAGAGGATCACATGGGCCAGGAGGCCCGGACCGCACAGCCCCTTCTCGATCACCTGCGCCGGCATCGGCGCCTGCACCGGGCCCTGGTCCTTGCAGGAGTTGCAGGCGTAGACCGGACGCACCGTGCGGCGGCGGATCAGCTTGGCCGGGATGAGGTCCAACCGCTCGGAACACTCCTCACGGACGAGGCAACGCTCACGGCCGCAGTGGGAGCAGGTCTTGTCGGCCGGTTCGAGGCGCTCTTCAACCACCTCCAGGTGCTCCGGCAAAGGCCGCCGCACGGGCTTCCTGGGCTCCGGCTTGGTGACCGGCTCCTCGGGCACCACCACATCGACCGAGGCGGCCGGGGTCGGGTTCTCGAAGACCGTGCCGATCAGGGCCAGCTGGTTGTCCTCAAGCGGGAGCTTCTCCGAACGGCTTCCGAAGAGCTGCTTCTCCAGCGACTGGATGCGCAGTTCCAGGTGGCGCTTCTCGGAGGTCCACTGACGTTCGAGGAGTTCCTTCTCCGAAGTCCACCGACGGTGGAACTCCCCCAGCAACGCGACGGCTTCCTCAAGGGAAGCCGGGGTTGGAATGGGGGCGCAGGCCACGCCGAAACAACAGCAGGTGCAGGGCCAGAAGACCCAGTGTTTACGGGCTTTCCGTGCTGTTTTCGTCCGTGCCTTTCGGACGCCGATCCAGCCACGGCCGGCGCTGTGTTCTGGACAGGTCGATGCCGCTCAAGAGCAGCATCAACTCCTCGGACGACAACTCCACCGAGGCGCTCTCCGAGGTGGGCCAGGAGAGCGTGCCGGACTCGAGGCGCTTGGAGCAGAGCCACCAGCCGTTACGATCCCAGAAGAGGATCTTGAGACGGTTGCGCCTGGAGTTGGTGAAGGCGAAGAGGTGGCCCGAGAGCGGGTCGAGCCGGAGCGAGTTGCGGACGACCCCGGCGAGGGTGTCGAAGGACTTGCGCAAGTCGGTGGCCCCGACGGCGAGGTAGACCCGGGTGGTCCCAAGGAAGTTCAGCACCGGGAGAGGAGGCTCAGGAGTTCGGTCAACCGGGCCGAGTCCACGGACGGCGGAACCCGCAGCCGCCAACCGCTGGGAGCCACGATCTCCGGCCACTCCGAAGCGTGCGTTGTCGACAGGCTGGACGCAGACCGGATCCGCACCGGTACGAACCTCGGCGAAGTCGGAGAAGGACTCTCCGAAACCGACCGTATCCACCGGTGGACCGAGAGCGGATGGACCCCGACCTGTCGGGCGAAGGCCGCCTGGCTCAGGCCCGACCCCCGGAACTCCCGCACCAAAACCTCGATCTCAGCCGAGGTCCTCCTCCTCCGCCGTCCTGAATCACTCGCTGTGGATGTCATCCCACACGCCTACCACGCCAGGCGGCACGCCGAATACCATGGGGACCGGCGTACGCTTACTCTTCGTCCGTCCCGGATCCCGTGCCTCACTTCGCGTCTTGGCGGGTTTGCGTGAGGCCGGTCCTCGTTCCGTCTGGGCCGTTGGCGGGGAGCCCACGGATCGTTGTGGGCTTCGGTCAGGGGATCCGACGACGAGGGCCAAGAAGCACAAACGGGGCGGGACCTTCCGGTCCCGCCCCGTTTCGATTCCAGTGCCCGTTTGCGGCGGGCAACGGTTCACCCGCGCCGGCTCACGGCTTCACCGGGACGCCGCCCTGGGGTCCGTCGGTGAGCACCGGCTTCGCGTCGGATCCGACGGCGAACAGGTGGGTCTGGCTGCCGATGTACATCGTCCCGTTCGCCACGATCGGCGTGCTGTAGATCGGAGCGCCGACGTTCGTCTCGCTGATCACCTGGGGCTTGTCGCCTCCCTTCGCCGCGAGCACCACGAAGTCGCCGTCCTCGTCGCCCACGTAGACCTTCCCGTCGGCCACGAACGTCGAGCCCCACATGTGGGCCTTCATGTCGTAGATCCACTGGAGTTTGCCGTTGGAGGAGTCGAGGCAGTGCACGAACCCGGAGAAGTCCGCCACGAAGAGCAGGCCGGTCGCCGGATCGATGCTCACGGTGGAGATCGAACGCTTGATGCCCTTGTAGTCCCAGACGATGCCGGTCTTGGTGATGTCGCCGGTCTTCGACGGATCCAGGCACACGAGGCGTCCGACGCCTTCGCCGTGCTCGGGGTCCTGGCCGGTCGCGATGTACACGCGGTCCTTGTAGAAGACCGGCGTGGCGTTGATCTCGGAGGGACCCTCGGCCGCCGGATACTTGAACGGCTTGCCGTCGCGGGCCTTGTACTCGGGCGGGTTCAGGTCGGCCCACCAGATCTTCTTGAGGTACTGCGTCTCCGGATCCTCGTCGGCCTCCGCGGGGGTGCCGGGCAGGATCGGGTTCAGCTTGGCGCCGGAGCCCTTGGAAGGGATGGCGTCGAAGCCGTAGCACACGCCGTCGCCGCCGCCGAAGAACACCTGGTCCTTGCCGCCGACCTTGCCGGTGGAGGGGGAGGTCCACTGGCCGTGGAAGATGCGCGGGCCGACGCGGGCGTTGTCCTCGCCGAGCAGCTTGCCGGTCTTCGCGTCGAGCGCGATGAAGCTCGGGGAGTTCGGCGACGGGATGTTGACGTGGGTCCAGTCCTGGCCGTTGGAGGTGCAGACGTACAGGATGTCGCCGATCATGAGGATCGAGCAGTTCGAGGCGTTGTGCGGGAACACGCCCAACTCGTCCATCATGTCGTACTTCCACACGATGTCGGCGTCCTTGGGTCCGACGTCGGCCGGGGTGCCGTCCTTCGGGGTGTCCTTCACGACGTAGAGGCCCTCCTCCTTGAAGTCGCCGTCGTTGCCGTTGGCGAGGCCCTCGGTGTCGAGGCAGAGCACCTCGCAGCGGCTGGTGACGATCCAGAGGCGGTTGCCGGCGACCAGCGGCGAGGCGAGCAGGCCGAGGTTCTCCCAGTCGTTCACCTTGCCGGACTTCAGCTTGGGCACGACGAGCTGCCAGAGGTAGGCGCCGGTCTTCTCGTCGAAGGCGTAGAGGATCGAGCGGTCGCCGACGTGGCGCTTGTCGCGGGGGACCTCGTTGTTGGTGCCGACGAACACCTTGCCGGCTGACACCACGGGGTTGCCGTAGCTTTGGGAGCCGAGCTTCACCGCCCACTTCACGTTCTTGGTGGTGGCGAGGTCGATCTCCTCGGTGCCGGACTTCATCTTGCCCGGCCCGAAGCCGTCGGGAAGGCCCTTGGCCGGGGAATACATGTTCCGGCCCGGGTCGTTGCCTCCCCACTGCGGCCAGTCCTCTGCGTTCAAGGCGAAGGCGGCCGCAACGGCGACCACTGCGTTCAGTCGAGTCCTCTTGTTCATGATGTGATGACGAAATCGGTCCCTGATCCTCCCACTCCTGCTCCTACTCTTAACCTTAATCTTAATCTTAATCTTAATCTTAACCCTAATCTCAATCCCCATCCCTCCACCCGCGATCCGCCCCATATCGGACCGGGGTCTCATGCAACCGGTCCTGCGACTGGCTCCGGATGAGACCGACGAGCATGGCCACGATCTCGGCGAGCAGCCCCTTCGGTTCCTCCACCTCGGCTGCGGCCAGGAACCCCCGGGCGACGAGGACGTCCAGGGCCGCCGCGCACTCCAGGGCCGAGCCCCTCGCGGTGTCGAGGAAGCGGCACCGGTCCGCGGCCGTATGGCGACCGTTGCCTTCGGCGATATTCAGTGGGATGGAGGTCGAGGCCCGGTCCAGCTGGTCCTTCGCCGAAATCCGCGCAGGGATTCGGTCGAGGGCCGTCCCCGTCCAACGGACGAACTCCAAGGATCGTTGGTAGACGATCAGGCGTTCGTGGTCGAGGCGGGGAGGCATGGGATCAAGATTGGGATTAAGATTAAGATTAAGATTAAGATTAAGATTAAGAGGAAGACGGGGAGTCAGTTCGGGTTGACGGCGACGTTGTCGATGGCGAC
>CAIYXO010000668.1 GCA_903930165.1 uncultured Verrucomicrobiota bacterium
ACCGGCATCAAGAACACCTGAGGGCGGGGAACGTTCTGGAAAATCCGTTCCAAAGACAGCCGCTTTGGAAAAGCGTTCAATCACAAATTCACAAGTGGCAATGAATTCACAGAAGGTGAAGGGAGCCGGCGGGCTTCGGGGAAGGGCGGGGCACGGCGGAATCTGATGAAGGCCGCTGGGTGGCCGGCGAGGCGGTGGGCGAAGGGCTGAGGTTCATTCTGCTTACCGCACATCCTGCCCGAGGAAAAGCGGCAGCGGACTGCCGCACTCCATGACCTGGCGGACATCCCGCGAACCGTTCGCGGCTTGGCTCTGCCGCAGGCCTCAGACCACGAGCGACTGACGCCTCCGAATCACCTCCGACGGATCTCGTAGTAGAGGGTCCTGGGATCCAGTTCGATGCGGCTGGCGTCGCCGTGGTCGGCCACGGGCACTCCTTGGTGGTCGAGTCGGCGGACCTGCAGCTTCGAGGCGTCCGGGCGTCGCAGTTCGACGGTGCCGACGATTTCGCGCACCCGCCAGGGATCGCGTCCCAACGAACGGATCCGGCGGCTTCCGCCCTCGCCCGGCTCATCGATCCAGCCCGTGGGCCGTTCCTCGCTCATCACCTGCAGCAGGAGCCGCCCGGAATCCGCCAAGGGCTTGCCGTCGAGGCTCACCACGAGGATCTGTCCGACTTCCATCGGGCTGCGTACGACGAGGTCCGGCAGGGCGATGACGGGTTCCGATCCGAGGTTGCCGCCGGCGCCTTGCGCGGCCGGGGCGCGCACCAGGAGGACGCCCTTCCCGTAGTCCAGCTCCAGTTCCCCGGTCGAGGCGGTGACGCGTCGTCGGGTCCTGTCGATCAGAGGTGTCAGGTTCCGGGTCGCCGACTGGCGCGGGGTGTCGGTGAAGGTGACCGCGGTCCGTCCCGCGAAGTGGATGAGCGGGTCGATGACCTGGCCCGGCTGGATCGGCGAAAGGCCCCCGGGAACGTCCTTCAGCCGGAGTTCGTCGAAGGCGGCGTCCTGCGGCAGCGGCGTGCCCTGCAGGTCCAGGAGTTCGCGACGGTTGAGCCGGACATCCGCCAGGACGTCGCCCTGACGGACAAGTCCCTGGCGGTACAGCAACGCGGTCGCGGGGAACTGGCCGACCTGCGAGGGAGCCATGAGGGTCCAGGGCTGCATCCAGAAGCCCGGCTTCACCGACCAGCGGGATCCGTCGAGCGCGAAGTGCACGAGGGCGTCGGAGTCCTGCAGCGCGCCATAGGCGGCGAGGAACAGCGCGGATTCGGTGCGGTGGCGGTTTGGACGATTCCAGGTCGTCTCCGAGATCATGGAAGGAAGCCCGTTGTAGGAGGGGTCCATTGCCGGATGGACGTAAAGGCGGCCGGATCCGGGCTTCTCGCCGTCGAACCGGTAGGCGCTGCGGTTGCGGAAGGTGTGGCCTTCGCGGAGGGACCATTCCGAGGCGTCCCCGGAGACGGCGCTGCCGAAATAGCCGTGGCGATCGATGAAGTCGCCGGCGGTGTAGCTGAGCTTCTCGAGCGGTCCGAGGCGTTGGGCGTCGGCGGTGGTCCAATTGGAGGCATGGACCAGGCCACGGAAGCCGAGTCCGCGGATCCACTGGCGCGTCTCGCGGTAGAAGCCGGTCTGGGTCTCGACGAGGAAGGCCACGGTGTCCTTGTCGCGGCGCGTCCGTTCGTTGGCCATGGACCACAGCGGTCGGAAGGCGAGGCGGCCCGACTCGGGGGCGTCGCGCTGGAGGCGCGGCCCCGCCCAGGCGTCCAAGGCGGCCTGACAGGAGCCGTACTTCCGGGTGAGCCAGCCGCCGAAAAGGGACTCGACGAGGTTCAGTTGGGGCTCGGGCAGGTTCTGCTCGTTGAAGGTCCAGAACAGGAAGGAGTCCTCGTTCTGGATCTCTAAGCCGAAGACGGCGGGGTCGTCGAGCAGGCGCGCGGCGTCGCCGGAGGCCGGGGCCAGCAGCAGCGCCTCGACCCAGCGCCGGTACTGGGCCTGGAAATCGGCGTTGAACAGCAGCGCGGCGAACGGGTGCTTCTTGCCGTCGTAGCCCTTCAGCCACGGCGTCCCGGGCGTGGGCTTGAGCCACAGTGGGAAGTACACCGAGAGATGCGTGTAGATGCCGGCGGTCTTCATGGCGGCAACGACCTCCTGGACGCGCCGGATGCGGGCCGGATCGGGTTCGCCGGCCTCGTCGAAGACGGGGCCATGCATTCTCACGAGGTTGACACCGTACTTCGCGAGCAATCGGGCGAGCCGCCGGAGTTCGGCGGGATCCTTCGTCTCGGAAGGCGGGCCGTTGACCGCCCAGAACCGCACCGGTTGGTCGTCGCCGGAACGCACGAACTGCCCGCCGGAGGCCGCGATCCTTCCATGCTCACCGGCGAACCGCTCGTTGAGGTGGCGCAGGTCGAGCACGCTGTTGGTCTCGAAGGCGTCCTCGCCCGGGGCGAACGGAAACCAGCCGGCGTCGCCGCCTTCCGCAGGCGACTTGGCCGCGAGGGCCTCGACGGGATCGAACGGGCCGTCGGCGAGGACGAAGCAGTCGAGCATGCCGTGGTGGTTGTTGCCGCCGGCCATGCGGAACGAGAGCCGATTGGTCCCGGCTTGGAAGGCCACGGCCGGGATCCGGGCCCAGGCGAGGAACCGCAGGTCGGGCTTGCCGTCGGCGGCGACGTTCTCCTGGCCGACCAGCCCGTGGCGGAAATCCACCTCGACCTCCGGTTGTCCATTCACGGAGACCTTCAGGACCGATTGGACCGGATTGGCGCGGATCCAGAGGTCGCGACGGCTTTCGGCGGGAAGCTTGAAGTCGAAGTCGGCGGTGCCTTCCTCGGCGGCGTGGAAGTTGGAGAGGAAGGCGCCTCCGGAGAACACGTTGGTGCGGACCTGGTCGTACCACCATGGATGGCGGTGCATGGACTGGCGGGTCGCGTGCTCGGCCTCGATCCAGAGGTGGGAAGCGGCGAGCGACCCGGCGGCGGGAAGGAGCGCGAACGCGAACGCGAGCGCCGGCGCGAATGCGGATCCGGAGGCGAGGTGGGGGACTTTCACGGCGGAGACCGGTTCGGTTCGGAAATGGGGCCTGTGCTGGGGAAGGTGCGTGCGGAGGGCGTGGCCGTCGAGACGGATGCGGCCACGGCGGGCGTTTCCGGGTTTGTTCCCGGCGGACCGGCGGCGTTAGCCTCGACGAAACCTGCGATACATATGAGCACGCTTGGAATCGGCATCATCGGCTGCGGAGGCATCACCCTGCAGAACCACCTTCCCGGACTCGCCCTCTGCCGGGACGTCCGGGTGACGGCGTTGTGCGACGCGGATCCGCGCACACTGGAGAAGGCGCGGCTGGAGACCGGGTGTCCGGTCACCACGACGCGGTACGAGGAGGTGGTCGCGCGGGACGACGTCCAGGCGGTGATCATCGCCACGCCCAACATGCTGCACTACCCGATCGCGATGGCGGCGATCGCGGCGGGCAAGCACGTGCTCTGCGAGAAGCCGATCGCGTTGGGCGCAGCCGACGCTCGGGCGATGGCCGCGGCCGCGGATGCGGCGGGCGTCCGGCACATGACGGCGTTCACCTACCGGTTCGTGCCGGCGATGCGCTACCTCAAGCACCTGGCGGACACCGGCGACCTGGGCGAGCCCTGGCACTACCGGTCTTGCCGCCTGCAGGACTGGGGGACGCGGGACCTGGGATGGCGGATGGTGAAGAAGCTGGCCGGGACGGGCGAACTGGGCGACATGCTGAGCCACCGGATCAACTTCGCGCACCACCTGGTGGGCCCGATGAAGCGGATCGTGTCCAACGTGAAGACCCTGACGCCGGTCCGTGCGGGCAAGCCGAACGACACCGACGACTGGGTCGCGATCATCGCGGACTTCCGGAACGGGGCCACCGGCGTGTTGGAGAGCACCAAGCTGGCGAGCGGGCGGAACGAGAGTTGGAGGAGCCTCGACTACGTGGAGGTCAACGGCAGCGAAGGCAGCTTCGAGTTCACCACCGGCAAGTGGAACGAGCTGCAGCATGGCCGGATCGGCGGGCCCGGCATGGCGCCGTTGCCGGTTCCGCGGGAATTCTGGGTGTGGCCGGGATCCCCGCGCGATCCCGGTGTTGGCGATCCGCTGGTGAGCTTCCGCTACGACCAGGCGGTGGAATTCATCAACGCGATCCGGGAACAGCGTCCGTGTTCGGTGACCTTCCACGACGGGGCGGCCACGCAGGCGGTCATGGACGCCGCGTTGGAATCCGCCGCGACGGGTCGATGGATCGACCTCTGATTCTCGATTTTCGATTCGAGACTCGTGATTGGGGCGAGGCGTTGGAGTTGGACACGGATTGGCACGGATTGCCCGTTCCGCCTTCGCCCGGGCATTTCGCACACCGACTAGGGAAGACATTTGCTACCTGGGGATGCGCGGGAGCGTCGTGGAGTGCGCGAGTCCGCTCGCGCTTTTCCCACAGAGCCCTCGACCTCCGCGACACCGCCAC
>CAIYXO010000669.1 GCA_903930165.1 uncultured Verrucomicrobiota bacterium
CGGATGTCCGTCGTCACCGACGTGGGGGTCGAGATCCGCTCCGTGCCGGTGGACGACTTCTCCCCGCTGGGAATCCGCGTCCGACTCCGGGCGACGGGAGCCTCCGTCGGGATCCTCGAATCGTGGTCGCAGGGGACTTGGCAGCCGCTGATCCAGCTCGGCCTCGGGACTGGCAGTGCCGAATACATGCCGACCCCGGGCGAGGAATCGGCCCTCTACCGCCTACGGATTCCCTGAGGGGGACCCGGGATGACAGGACGGCCGTCCGCGGGATTTCACCGGGGACGGCCGTTGGACCGGATCCGGAACCGGATCACCACTTCAGCGCCTGGAGGCGGCGGGAGACCTCCTCGGCGTTGGCGCGGCTGTTGAAGGCGCTCACGCGGAACCAGCCCTCGCCGTTGCTGCCGAAGCCGCTGCCCGGCGTGATGACCACGTTGGCCTCGCCGAGGATGCGGTCGAACGCCTGCCAACTGGTGAAGCCCTTCGGCGCGCTCACCCAGATGTACGGCGCGTTCACCCCGCCGAAGACCGTGTGCCCCGCCGCCTTCGCGCCGGCCACCAGCAGCTTCGCGTTGCCCATGTAGTGCTCCACCAACGCCTTCACCTGGGCCTTGCCCTCCGGCGTGTACAACGCCGCGGCCGCCCGCTGCACGATATAGGAAACGCCGTTGAACTTCGTGGTCATCCGACGCGACCACAACGGATGCAACGGACGCTTCTCGCCGGACTTCGTCGAGGCCATCAGGCTCTTCGGGACCACCGTGAACGCGCAACGCACCCCGGTGAACCCGCCGTTCTTGGAGAAGCTGCGGAACTCGATGGCGCACTCGCGGGCGCCCGGGATCTCGTAGATCGACCGCGGCACCGTCGGATCGTCGATGTAGGCCTCGTAGGCCGCGTCGAAGAGGAGGATCGCGTTGTGCGCCAACGCGTACTTCACCCAGGCCTCCAGCTGCGCCCGCGAGGCGGTGGCGCCGGTCGGGTTGTTCGGCGAACAGAGGTAGATGACGTCCACGTGCTCCTTCGGCGGCTCGGGAACGAAGCCGTTCTGCGCCGTGCAAGGAAGGTAGTGGATGCCCGCGTAGGCGCCGTTCGCGTCGGCCTCGCCCGTGTGGCCGACCATGACGTTCGTGTCGACGTACACCGGGTACACGGGGTCGGTGATCGCGAGGCGGTTGGTGTCGCCCAGGATGTCCAGGATCGCGCCGCAGTCGCACTTCGAGCCGTCGCTCACGAAGATCTCGTCGTCCGCCACCTCGATGCCGCGGGACCGGAAGTCGTTGTCGGCGATCGCCGCACGGAGCCACTCGTAGCCCTGCTCCGGACCGTATCCCTTGAAGGTGGATCGGACCGCCATCTCGTCGACCGCCTGGTGCATCGCGGTCACCACCGCCTGGGGCAGCGGTTCGGTCACGTCGCCGATGCCGCACCGGATGAGCCGCTTCGCGGCCTCGGGGTTGGCGTCGGTGAAGGCCTTCACCCGACGCCCGATCTCGGGGAACAGGTAGCCGGCCTTGAGCTTGAGGTAGTTTTCGTTGAGCAATGCCATGAGTGGGATCCCGGCCGCGCCGGAAGCCCCGGACGATAGGGAAGCGCCCGTCCCTCACGCAAGCCGCCCAACGACGGGCCCCGGCCTGCGGGACTCACGCAAATCCGCAAAGCCGCAGAAAAAGGACTTCTGGCAAAGCAGCCGGAAGCCGCGAGCCGACAGCCACTGACGACGAACGTCTTCCTCCGTGCCCTCCGTGTCTCTGTGGCCAATTCCCAACCAGTGTCGTGAACCCTTGCCGTCCCCTTGCGGCTTGGCGTCTTCGCGTGAGTCCCCTCGGGGTGGTCAACTCACCGCCTCAGCCATTCCCGGTCGAAACGCGTGTGGCGGATCGTCTCCAGTCCGCCGGACGACTCGCTCCAGGTGGCGTGGATGCCGCCGTCCCGCGCCTCGACGACGCTCGGGTAACCGAAGGAACCCTTCCCCTCCTCCGCCCGGGCCACGTTGCGACGCCAACGCCAGGTGCGCCCCTCGTCGCCGCTCATCCAGACCGCCAGCGAATGACGCCCCTCCTCGGTGTCGTTCCCGATGAAGAGCCAGGTGCCGTCGCGCAACACGACGACCTCCGCGCCCGATCCGGGGTTCGGGATCTCCGAATCCGCGGCCGGGGTCCAGGTCTCCCCCCGGTCCTTCGACTCGGACACGAGCAGGCGCTTCGGCGGCGGTCCGTTGTCCCGCATCCAGGCGACGACCGATCCGTCACGGCGCGGCGTGAGCGAGGGCTGGACGTTGCCCGCGCCGACGATCGGCGCCGAGGCCCGCCAGGTGGCGCCGCGATCATCGGACAACGCGACCAGCGAGACGGAGAAGCCGTCGTGGTAGAGGGGCAGGAACCATCGGTCCGAGGCGAACAGCGGATGCGCCCGTGGCATCCAGCCGAGCCGGCGATAGAGCCGGTTGGTGATGTGCCCTTGCGCCGCCTCCAGGAACTCCGCCGCCTCCTTGCGTTCGTCCGCCTTCAGGTCGCTGCGATGGAGCAGGTCCTGGAGCTTCGGAAGATGGGCCGACATCGCCGCGTCGAACTCCGCACCGGGCCGCAGCACCACCACGTCGTTGCGTTCCCAACGTGGCGCTCCACGACGCCAGTCCCTCGTCACCTTCACGCGCAGCAGCGCCGATTCCCAGGTGTTGGCAAGGATGGTGGGATGGAACAACCAGAGCCGTCCGTCGGGCGCCACGGCCAGGCTCGGATTGCAGTCGGGGAAACCCTCGGTGTCGGACACCACGAACGGCTTCTCCCAGGCACCGCCCTTCCGACGCCGGCGGGAACCGAGGATGCCGACGTCGTCCGACTGACGCTCGCCGCTGCCCCGGAACCAGGCGACGAACCACGAACCGTCCGGTTGCTCGACCAGGCACGAGGCGTGGTTGTGTTTCTTCTCCGGCACGAAGACGACCTCGGAGACCGGTTCACCCGCCCGGACGAGCGGAAGTCCGAGGCACAGCAACCAAGCCCACAGCGCGGCAACACGGAAGGACATCTCCGAAGGCTACCCGCCGACCGTCGTCGGAAAAGGAAAAGGACGCCTCCAGACCGCCGGGTTGACCAAACCAGACCCGCACCCATAGGAGACGACGTGAGGAGTCCCAACCTGCTTCAGGACGGCCAACCGCGTGTCCCTAGTGAAATTTCATCC
>CAIYXO010000670.1 GCA_903930165.1 uncultured Verrucomicrobiota bacterium
CTCCCAGTTCGGGGACTCGGGGTCGATCTGCTTCGCGGTGGCGACCCTGGTCGGTTGCGCCTGCGTCTCCATCAAGCTCCTCGCGGAGAGCCTCCAGACCGAGGTCGCCGCCCGTCGCCTCAACTTCGTCCTCTCGGGACTGACCCTCCTGTTCGGACTCACCTACATCACGCTCTTCGCGTTCTCTACGGGCGGCTTCTTGGTTGAGCCGTCCGACATCCTCCACCCGACCACGGGCCGGGTCCTCGGACTCGGGATCTACCTGCAATGGAGCCAGATGTTGCTGGAAATGTTCGGCGCGAACGCCTCCTACGCCTACGCACACCTCATCTACATCCAGCACCGCTCCCCCTCGGCCGTCCCGAATCCCGACGCTTGGCTCTTCGCGGACCGCCTGAAGCGGGCCGATGAGGAACTGTCGCGGGAACAGCACGCCCTCCACGAGCTGCCGACGCTCCGGAACAAGCTCATCGCCGAGCGTCGTGCCTTCGTGGACGCCGCGCGGTCCAACTACCTCATCCGCGCCGAGGCCGCCCGCAAGCAGCGCTCCGGCATCGAGGCCAAGGCCTCCGGCAAGGTGGACGCCTCCACGGCGTCGCGCCCTTCCACTCCGTGGATCGACCGCTTCATCGACTTCTTCCGCAACTGACCATGAAACCCATCCCATTCCTCGCCGCGGCCTTGGCCGCCCTTACTGCCAATGCCGCCCCGCGCCACGTCGTCATCGTCGTGGGGCCGAACATTCCTCCGGCACTGCATGCCTCCATCAACCAGCGCTTGGAGTCGGTCATGTCTTCGGGTGAACCGGGAACCATCGTGACGGTGCTCAACGGCGACACCTTCCAGACGGTGTCTTCGGTGACCCTCACCGACTCGAAGGAGTTCCTTCAGCGCGGACGCAACGCCTCCGCCATCCAGGCGGCCGTCCTGTCGGTCCTCCAGAGCACCAACACCCTGTCGGTGTTGTCCGTCCCGCGGGTGCTGGACGAGATCAGCCGCCAGATCCGTCCGGTAAATGGTTCCATCCTGCTCATCGGGGACGCTTACCCGTGCTTCTCCTCCGAGGGCTACTGCCTCAGCACCAACTGGCCCGCCGACCTCCAGCTCCGCGACTCTGGGTCGGTCTTCAACACCACCGAACGCGGCCACCAGATGGAGGCGACCACGGTCCATTGGCTGGCCACCGATCCCAAGCGCTCCACCTCGGAACGGCACCGCAGCGGCATGGAACGCTTCTACAGCCTCTTCGTGGCGAACCAGGGCGGCGCCCTCGTGACCTTCACGCCGGACGTGACCACGGCATTCCAGAGCGCCTTCTCCGGCCGCCGGGATCCGTTCCTGCAGGTTGCCGTGAATCCCTCCGACACCAACCGTCTGTTCCATTGGGTTGGAGAACCTCCCGTGGAGATGAGGGTGTTTCCCACCATAACGACCCAGGAGGTGAAGCAGATCGTCATCAAGACAGTGACCAACTGGGTGGAAGAGGTCCGTCGCGCGCCTTCGCCCTGGCCTGCGGTGCCGCTTGGCAAGACGGGCATCGGAGTCCTGTGGACCACGCCTTCGGGCGAATCCCGGTTCGTGGACGTCGACCTGCACGTGCCGGTGTCCAAGGAAGGCGTGGAACTCTCGTGGAAGAACCGCTCCTGCAAGTCGGGTCGCTACTTCCGGGACATCCAGAAGTCGGATCCGAACCCGTCGCCGGACTGGAAGAACTCGTGGGAGTTCGTGGAACTGGACGGTGCGCAGCTGCCTGAGGCCATCTACCTCAACCGCTATGCCGGGAGCGCGGCCGTCACCGGTGAAGTCCGCATCGAATACAACGGTCGCGTCCAGGTGATCGCCTTCGTCCTGCCTGCCGGACCGGGCAACAAGGGCGGAGACACCACGCGCCGCGACCGTTCGCCGCAGTGGCTCCGGATCGACCTCCGGTCGCTGGCTCTGAGTGCCGCTGTGAATCCATGAAGCGGCCGCCCGAACTGGAACCGATGTTCCGGAGTGGCTTGTCCCGCTTCGCGGAACGCAGTCAGGGCCTGACCTACCGGCATTTCCAACTGGGAATGCCGGGACGTTGGGGTGGCGTCGGGATCGCGGAGCTCGGACTCAACAACCCGGTCGACTTCCAAGAGGTCGACCGGGTCTTCACTTCTGGAATCCATGGATCATCCGGCTCGACGAAGGCCTCCAAGAACCCGGTGGTCGGAACACTTCTGAACTTCGAAGCC
>CAIYXO010000671.1 GCA_903930165.1 uncultured Verrucomicrobiota bacterium
AATGTGAACCGCTGGCGCAACCAGGCCGGCCTCGATGCCCTGACCGAAGCCCAACTCGAAGGGGCGCGTACCCCCGCCGTGGCTGGCCGCCGACAGGTCGTGCTCTACGAGATCGCCGGCGAGAAGCCCCTGCTGGAGGAGAAGTACCGGGTGCGGACCCTTGCCGCGATCCTCCCGGCCGGAGAGATGACGGTCTTCTTCAAGATGACCGGCGAGGACGCCTTGGTCGCCGCGGAAAAGCCGAAGTTCCTCGCTTGGCTGCGCTCCGTGGAAACCGGCGAACGGGACGAGTCCTCCACGGCCGCTTCCACTGCGTCCCCGGACTCCGATTCCGCCTCGGGCGGTCTGCCCCGCTGGGAAGTCCCCGCCGGTTGGCGCGCCGCGGGACCCCGCCCGATGCGCCTCGCCTCGTTCGAAGTTCCCGACGCCGGCGGGGCGGGGGACGTGTCCATCTCGAGCCTAGCCGGCGACGGCGGCGGGCTTTTGGCCAACGTGAACCGATGGCGCGGCCAAGTCGGTCTTCCGGCCCAGGACGAAGCGGCGGTCCGGAAGGAAGCCAAGTCCCTGCAGACGGCCGGGGGCGACTCGGCGTTGCTCGTCGACCTGGCCGGGCCGGAGAGCCGGATCCTTGGGGCCATCGTCGTCCGCGGTGGCCAGTCCTGGTTCTTCAAGCTGACGGCCAAACCCCAGCTTGCCGAAAAGGAGCGGGTCGCCTTCGAGGGGTTCGTCCGCTCGCTGAAGTTCTGACGCCTCCGTCCCGCCCCCGAATCCGCCCCAGAATACCGTGCGGTCCCGAAGATTCGTGGAATTCTGCATCCACCTGAAACGTCACCTTTTCTTCCGATGTCCAAGAAGCTGCTCCAGTTCCTCTCGTCGCTGAAGCTGACCGTCGTCCTGCTCGCCCTGGCGATCGCCGTGGTGTTCTTCGGGACCCTCGGCCAGACCAGCGACGGCCTCTACGTGGCCCAGGAACGCTACTTCCGAAGCTGGTTCACCTACTGGACCCCGCACGGTTCGTCGTTCCCCTGGGTGCCGCTTCCGGGCGGCTACCTCGTCGGAACCCTCCTGCTCCTGAACCTGATCGTGGCCCACATCACCCGATTCAAGTGGGGTTGGGACAAGAGCGGCATCTTCATGACCCACGCCGGGATCATCCTGCTGCTCGTGGGGCAGTTGCTCACCGACATGATGGCCCGGGAGAGCGTGATGAGCTTCCGCGAGGGCGACAGCCGCAACTACTCGGAATCCTCGATGGACTTCGAGTTCGCGCTGCTGACCGACGCCGGGAGCAACACCCTGGACCAGGTGGTGGCGTTCCCGGGTTCGATGGTCAAACCCGGCGCGGAGCTTGCGCACGAGTTGCTGCCCTTCCGGCTCCGGGTTCGCGAGGCCTGGGAGAATGCCGAGATCCGCGCACGGGCGCCCATGATGGACTCGAACCGTCCTCCCGCCGCCACCCAAGGCGTGGGCGCTCGCGCGGTGATCGAGCCCCGTCCGGCGATGCGCACCATGGACGACCGGAACGTGCCGGCCGCGGTGGTCGAGATCCTCGAAGGTGCGAACTCGCTCGGGACCTGGGCGGCCTCGGGTGGACTGCGTCCGCAGGCCTTCCAGTCCGGCGGCAAGGAGTGGCGTCTCGAGTACCGTCCCGTGCGGGAGTACAAGCCGTTCGCCTTGACCCTGCTGAAGACCACCCACGAGGTGTATCCGGGCACGGACATCCCGAGGAACTTCCAGAGCCGGGTCCGGATCCAGAACCCCGACGCCCGCGAGGACCGCGAGGTGGACATCTACATGAACAACCCCTTGCGCTATGGCGGCTACACCTTCTTCCAGTACCAGATGGGCCGCGAGCAGCTGAACCAGGGAGGCCGCGGTACCAGTGCGCTTCAGGTGGTCCAGAATCCGTCCTGGCTGGCCCCCTACCTCGGATGCGTCGTCGTCGGCCTCGGTCTGCTCGTCCAGTTCGGCATCCACCTCGGCAAGTTCCTCACCCGCCGTCCCGCCCCGCGTCCCGTGGCGGCTTGAATCCCTTTTCGGAACCCCACTTCCTGATCCCATGACACGCTGGCTCCCCACCGCCCTCACCGCGGTCTTCGCCCTGTGGCTCGCCGGGTCCCTCGTCCCCCGCCGGGACCGCGACTTCGCCCTGTCCGAGCTCGGCCGCGTCCCGGTCGTTCACAACGGACGGGTCCAGCCTTTCGACTCGCTTGCCCGGAACTCGCTCACGCAGATCCGGGAGAAGGACAAGGCGAACCTCGAGCCGGCCAAGTCGTGGTACCAGAAGCCGAAGGTCCTTTCGGCCACCGAGTGGCTGCTCACCACGATGACCCGTCCTGAGGTGTCCGACGGCTTCAAGGTCTTCCGGGTGGACCATCCCGAGTTGAAGGCGCTGCTGAAGCTCCCCGAACCCGATCCTGCGAAGGGCGAGGACGGGAAGCACTATTCCTGGAACCAGTTCGGTCCGGAGGGACTTCGCCTCGTGGAGGAGAGCGCACGGAACATCGCGCGCACCAAGAAGGAGAACACCCAACGCAACGCCTTCGACAACGCCGTCGTCGGGTTGCACGAGTCGCTGGTGCTGTACCACCGGCTCAAGAACACCCTGATGCCGGAGGACACCGCCGCATTGGTCCAGGAGGTGGAGGCCTACAAGGCCAGCATCCCCGCGGGCGTGGCCGCGTTCCGCAGCCGGATGTCCGGCGGTCCCATCGACACCAACGCCCTGACCGCGATGTTCGGGCATTCCGAGCGCTACTTCGAAACCGTGCGGCAGGACACTCCGCTGCTCGTGCCGCCGGTCGAGGGCGGGACCTCGGACGCGTGGATGCGGATGGGTGACGCGCTGCTCGACGCCGGGGTGAGCGCGCCGCTGCTTCGGCACCTCATGAAGTCGGGTCCGCAGGACGAACTCTCCCCGGATCGGGTCGCCGCCGAGATGCGGGCCGCCGGCACGAAGACGCTGCATCCCTCGGTGACGTCGTGGGCGCGCATCGGGGACGCCTTCCGGGCTGGCAAGGTCGAGGAGTTCAACGCGACGGTGAAGGAGCACCTGGCCTACGTGGCTTCGTTGCGCATGGAGAAGGCGTTGACCAAGGCCCGCGCCGAACAGGCCTTCAACGCCTTCGCGCCGTTTTCCAAGTCGGCGGCGATCTACATCGTGGCGTTCCTGTTCGGATGCGGCTTCTGGTTCGACTTCGCCGAATGGAGCCGGAAGTCCTCGCTCAACCTCGTCCGGTTGGCCTTCGTGGTGCACACGGCGGGACTCATTTTCCGCATGTGGCTCGAGGGCCGTCCGCCCGTGACCAACCTCTACAGCTCGGCGATCTTCATCGGCTG
>CAIYXO010000672.1 GCA_903930165.1 uncultured Verrucomicrobiota bacterium
GCCCCTTCCATCGGCGCGGCACCCGGTCTCCAGCCTTCCATCGCCCGGGTCGGTTCCGGGCACGACCGCGCTTAGTCCGGTTCTTCCATCGCTCCGGATCGGACTTCGCCGAAGGGAAGGCCAACCGGCGAGGCGGAGGGTAAAACACCCTATGGCAGTCCGTTCCGCCCACGGAGAGGATGAAGCCCTGGGACGCCTCCAAGGAGGTGGGACGTGACCCTTCCGACTTCGCCGCGGGATTGATGCCCGGGTTCGGCGAACCGATCGGGCCACGGGTTGCCGCCGCCGGATTGCAGCGTCCCCAAGGACATCCATGAAAACAGCAGGAAACCAACGCCGTCCCGCACACGCCATCCAACCGCCGCCGGTACCGGCCAAGGAGACCGTCCGGGGAGGCCGGGCATCGTCCCGCTCCCGGGACATCCGCGAGGACCACGGGACCCGGAAGATCAAGACCGCGAGCAATCCGAGGACGCTCCCCCACCGCCCATGAGCCGAGACTGCGGCTTGTCCGCGGTCCGTTATCCGAATTCTTCACCAGTCAGCCCGCCGCCAGAGTGTCACCCATGTATTGAACCTGGACCCGCGGGGCGGCGGGGCGCGGTCGACAAATCGGTCCCTGCGGGCGCTCTTCGCCTTCCCTTCTTCTCCCGCTCCCTGCCGCCTGCTCAATACTCCCTGCTCCAGACGCCAGACGCCCGGAACCCGCCGCCCGACCCCACGGGCTTTCCGATGGCCTCATGCGCCAGCCTGAGGACTTCCCCATCTTCCCAATCTTCGGGATTCCCCCGCTGAAAACTCAATGCGAGGAACTGGAGACCCCGAAAATCCTCCCCAACCACCCCGCAAAAGATTGAGGACACGGGGTTTGACTCCAGCAGGCCTGGGAGCGGAAATTGCAAACCTCGCACCAAGATGATTTCCAAACACCTGACTTGGCCTTCCCTGACCTCCGCAGGGCGGGACATCCCTGCGGGCATCGTCGTCTTTCTCGTCGCCCTGCCCCTTTGCCTCGGCATCGCCCTCGCCTCGGGTGCCCCCCTGTTCTCCGGCGTGATCGCCGGAATGGTGGCCGGCCTGGTCGTCTCCCTCTTCTCCGGCTCGGAGCTCAGCGTCAGCGGCCCCGCCGCCGGTTTGGCCGTCGTCGTCCTCGCCGCCATCAAGAGCCTCGGCTTCGAAGCCTTCGCCCTGGCGCTCGTGCTCTCCGGAATTCTTCAGATCGTCTTCGGATTCCTCCGCGCCGGCGTCATCGGCGACTACATCCCCAACAGCGTCATCAAGGGCATGCTCGCCGCCATCGGCGTCGTCATCATCCTCAAGCAGCTGCCCCACGCCCTGGGCGACGACCATGACTTCGAGGGTGACGACGCGTTCCAACAGCCGGACGGCAAGAACACCTTCAGCGAGATCCTAGAGGCCCTCTCCCGTCTCAGTCCCGGCGCCATCCTGATCACGCTCTGCTGCATCGCCCTCCTCCTCTTCTGGGAGACGCCCCTTCGGAAACGCCTCCGCTGGACCTCGGCCATTCCCGGCCCGCTTGTCTGCGTGCTGCTCGGCACCGGCCTCAACGAACTCTACGGGGCCGTCGCCCCGGGCTGGAAGCTCACCGCCGAGAACGACCACCTCGTGAAGCTTCCGGTCATGAACTCCCTCGGCGAGTTCCTCGGCGCCTTCAAGCTGCCCGCCTTCGGACAGATCGGACGACTCGAGGTCTGGGTCACCGCCGTCACCATCGCCCTCGTCGGCAGCGTCGAGACGCTTCTCTGCATTGAGGCCACCGACAAACTGGACCCGGAGAAGCGGATCTCCGACACCGACCGCGAGCTGCGCGCACAGGGCGTTGGCAACATCCTTTCCGGCCTCATCGGCGGCCTTCCCATCACCTCGGTCATCGTGCGCAGCTCCGCCAACGTCTATGCCGGC
>CAIYXO010000673.1 GCA_903930165.1 uncultured Verrucomicrobiota bacterium
CCAACTCGGACCACCTCCAGTGGGTCGCCTACGATGCGGACGACGTTCCGGGCAACCCGTTCCATTCTTTGCCGTCGCCGCGGCTGTCGATCGCCGAGGACGGGCCGTCGGCGGAGGTCTTCCGACGCAGCCCGGACGAGCCGTGGCGCGTGCTCCGGACCCGATGGCGCGTCGCCGGGATCGTCGAGGGACCGGTGGAAGGCGGCGGGCGTCCGAGCGGCTACTTCACCGGAGCGACCGGGGTAACGGTCCACCGGGGCGACCTCGCCGGCGACGCGGCGGGCGACGTGTTCATCGCCGACTGCGGCAGCAACCTGATCCACCGGAAGCGGCTCCACCGGGACGGGTTCGAGCTGCGGGGCCGTCGCGTGCCGGACGAGAAGTCCTCGGAGTTCGTGGCCAGCACCGACAACTGGTTCCGTCCGGTTCAGTTCGCGAACGCGCCCGACGGCGCGCTCTGGGTGCTCGACATGTACCGGGAGACCATCGAGCACCCGTGGTCGCTGCCGGCCGGCCTCAAGCGACGACTGGACCTCGATTCGGGACGGGACCACGGACGGCTTTGGCGGATCGTTCCGGAAGGGGCCGCGCCAAGGAGGAAGACCGGGGAGTTCCGGAATGCCGGGCCCGAGGAGCTGGTCCGACTCCTGGACCATCCCAATGGTTGGCACCGCGACACCGCGGCCCGGAGGATCCTGGAGACAGGCGGCCCCGCCGCGCAGAAGGCGTTGAGTTCCTCGGTCCTGGGATTGAAGACGGCGGAGGGGCGCCTGCTGGCCTTGGGCCTCCTGCGGCGTCTGGGCGCCCTTGGGCCGGCGACGGCCGTCGCACTAGCGAAGGATCCCGAGCCGTCCGTCCGCGCCGCGGCGTACCGGGCCCTCCGCGGCCTTGGGCCTTTGCCGGCGGGCGTTTTCGGGATACTGCGTCCCGTGTGGGCCTTGGAAAGCGATCCGCGGGTTCAATGGGAAATGGCGTGGCTGGCCGCGGGGATGGAACCAAGGCTCAGGATGGAATGGCTGGGACCGCTGCTCGAGGCGGAGTCGCCCTGGATCGTGTCCGCTGCGGTCCACGCGTCCCGCGGGGCCGAGACGGAGTTGCTGGCGTCCTGGGATGGAGGACCCGTCCCCGTCCGCCGATTCTCCGCGTTGCTCGAGTTGGCGACGGTGGCCGGCCGCTCCGGCGACGCCGCGATGTCGGGCGCCGTGCTCCAATTGCTTCGGTCGCTGCCCGACGGCGGCATCCGCTTCCGCACGGCCGCCGCGCTTTCCGCCGCGGCCGGGGCGGGTGCCGGATTCCGACGGGAGTCTGCCTGGACGGAATGGGTCGACCTGGCCCTCGAGGCGAGCCGGGATCCGGCGAAGGCGCCCGTGGAAGCCGTGGGCATCCTCCCGGAGGCCGGCGCGAAGTCGGTGCTGCCGCTGCTGGCGTTGGCCGGACCCACCGCGTCCCAGGAGCTTCGGCAGGCCGCGGTGCGGGCCCTGGGGCGATTGGACTCCACCTTGTGGACCGAGCCGGCTTCCGCGGCCTGGGGGCGTCTGGATCCCGGGATCCGACCGGATCTGGTGGGCCTGATGATCCGCCGGCCCGAGTCGGCGAAGGCGCTGCTGGACGCGGTCGAGTCGGGTCGCATCCCGGAGTCGGACGTCCCGCTGACCGCGATCGCCGTCCTGCGACAGAGCGCCAGCAAGGAGGTGCGCGAGCGCGCGATCCGGCGCTACGGCGAGAAGCCGGCCTCACGGACGGAGGCGGTCGAGGCGTTCCTTCCGGCCCTTGCGCTGGCGGGTGATGCCGGTCGTGGCGCTGGGCTGTTCCAGGAACGATGCGCCTCGTGCCACCGGTTGGCCGGTCGCGGTGCCGTCCTGGGGCCGGACCTCGCAAGCGTCCGTTCGAACGGCAAGGAGAAGATCCTCGTGTCGATCCTCGACCCCAACCGCGAGGTCGCGCCGTCGTTCGTGTCCTGGACCGTGGAACACAAGGACGGGACGACGCTCAACGGGGTGCGGGTGCGTGAGGACGAATCGGCCCTGGTCCTTCGCCTGGCGGGAGGTGCCGAGACCGTGATTCCGAAGGCGGACATCCGAGGTTCCGTGCGGTCGGAGCGCTCGCTGATGCCGGAGGGGCTGGAGTCCGGACTGACTCCCCAAGGCATGGCGGACCTGCTCGAGTACGTGGTCACGGCCCGCTGAGCGGAGCGATGCAGTTGGGATTGGCACGCAAAACAGCAAAGCCGCAAGGGATCCGGGAGGAAACCGCTGGTTCACCGTGGCAGAACCGGACACCTCATGGTGATCCTCTCCGCTGGTCCCAATTCCTGCGCCGCGTTGGCCGGATCCACAACCAAGGGTGCCAAGGGACGGCGTTCCCGACATTCCGGAGCGGCGGCTTCGTGGGCTCCATCGGCTTCGACCCAATCCCGTTCGACGCGGAATCCATCTGGCCGCGGCGGTGCTTCCGGATAGCCTCGCGGAATGAACTCCCGCTTCGCCTCCTGTTGGGCCTTCCTGGTGGTCCTCGTGGCCGGCCTCGTCTCCGCGGATCCTCTCCGGATCGGGACCTTCGACATCGACGTGACACCTCCGGTGGGCTCGAGGATGGCGTATGATCCGGTGACGAACGCTTGGGACCTGGGGCTTCGGGCGCGCGGCGTCGTCGTGATCGGGGCGGGGTCGCCGGTGGTGCTCTGCGCCGTGGACTGGATCGGCATCGCGAACGAGGGCCATGACGCCTTCCGCACCAACCTGGCCGCCGCGGCGGCCACCACGCCGGACCACGTGGCGGTGCACGTCCTGCACCAGCACGACGCGCCGGAGTGCGATTTCGGCGCCGAGGCGATCCTGCGTGGCGCCGGGGTGAGCCCGTGGAACTACGACGGCGACTTCCCCCGCGACGTCCTGCGCCGGCTGTCCGTCGCCGTGGCCAAGGCGACGCGGGAGGCCCGGGAGTTCGACCGCGTCGGACTCGGCAAGGCCGAGGTGAAGGAAGTGGCCTCGAACCGCCGGATCTTCGGTCCCGACGGCAAGGTCCGCGCGGTCCGCTACACGTCGAGCCCTGACCCGAAGCTGCGGGCGGAACCCGAGGGTCTGATCGACCCCGAGGTGAGCCTGGTCAGCTTCTGGAAGGGCGAACGCCCGGTCGCCGTGCTCAGCTACTACGCG
This sequence comes from uncultured Verrucomicrobiota bacterium, assembly GCA_903930165.1. Classification (GTDB taxonomy): domain Bacteria; phylum Verrucomicrobiota; class Verrucomicrobiia; order Limisphaerales; family UBA9464; genus SXXZ01. Next base: position 3,156 of record CAIYXO010000673.1, read on the forward strand.
ACCCATCCGCAGAGCTACTACCGCACCGGCATCGCGAATCCCGACTTCCCGGGCATCGCGCGGTTCCTCCGCCAGATCGCGGTGCCCGAGGCGCTGCACGTCCACTTCAACGGCGCCGGCGGGAACATCGGGGCGGGCAAATACAACGACGGCTCCCCGGCCAACCGCAGGGTCCTGGCGGAGCGTCTCGCCGACGGCATGCGCCGGGCCTGGGAAGCGACGAAGACCGAGCCGGTCGCGGCGTCGGACGTCCGATGGAACAGCGTCCCGGTGGCCTTGCCCGTGTCGCGCCACCTCGACGAGGAACGCCTGGTCGCCCAGCTGAAGGCGCGCGAGGCGGGCTTCCTGACCGCGAACGGCGCGGGCCGGCTCGCATGGCTGCGGCGGAGCAAGGCGGGTCATCGGATCGACGTCGGCTGCCTGGCGGTCGGAAAGGGGCGGATCCTGCACCTGCCCGGCGAGCTGTTCGTCGAGTACCAGCTC
>CAIYXO010000674.1 GCA_903930165.1 uncultured Verrucomicrobiota bacterium
GCGCAGCACGGCGTTGACGAATCCGCTCTGGGCCCCGAGGCCGTTGGCGCGGGCGAGTTCGACGGTCTCGTGGACCGCGGCGTGGTCGGGGACGCGGTCGAGGAAGAAGAGCTGGTAGGCGCCCAGCCGCAGGATCGCCTGGATCTCGGTGCGCTGGTTGCGTCCGCCTGTGCGGCCGGCGATCAGCCAGTCGAGGGCTGCGCGTTGGCGCAGGACGCCGGAGGCGAGTTCGCGTGCCAGTCGGCGATCCTCCGGGGAGAGGGATCGGTAGCCGGGATCGGCATCGAGCCGGTGCTCGAGGAAGTCGCCGGGCTTCTCGGCCCGGAGCAGGGCCTGGAAGGCGACCTGCCGTGAATTGTGCTGCGCCATGGAGTGGTTCTGGAAGGGATGCGGAGGTCGGCTGTTCGAGGGAAGCCGGGCCCGGGAGGCCGGCCGGGAGTCAGGAAAGTTCGAGGTCCTCCGCCTGGACCTTCGCCACGGCGGCCTGGCCGATGAAGTCGAGCCGGATGTGGACGTCGGCGATCTTCTCCCGCGACTCGACCCAGCCGTCCATGCCGCGGAGGGGTCCGCTGCGGATGTGGACGCGGACGCCCGGAAGGATCTCCGGCGCGACCGTGATCTCGAGGTCCGACTCCACCGTGCGCAGGATGTCCTCGAGCTGCTGTTGGAACTCGGCCTGGTCGGGGACGTCGAGCAGGTTGGCGACGAGATCGTTCTGTTGGAGAAGCAGCCGCTGGTGGCGGGCGATGCGGACGAAGAGGTATCCGGGAAAGAGCGGCTTGAGGAACACCACCCGTTTGCCGCGGTAGCGTTTGATGCTGCGGTAGAGCGGGAGCTGGGATTCGAGGGCCCTGTCGGAGCAGAAGGCGGCGAGCTTCTTCTCGGCGCGGGGGCGGGTATGGGCGACATGCCACAGCCGCGCCGCCTCGGCGGCGTCGGCTGTGGCTTCGGGAATCTCGCTCATCCGTCGCGGGGCCGGAGGCCCCTCCGGTCAGGCGGCCTGGGAGGCGGCGGTGATGCTGTCGATCCGGAAGCGCCGGCTGGTGCCTTCGGACGCGAAGGACACCTCGGCCCCTACCGGCTGTCCGACGAAGGTCTTCGCGAACGGGGTGAGGTAGCTGAGGGCGTTGCGGTCCGGGTCGCCGTCCCACGCGCCGAGGATGCTGAAGGACTCGCGGGTCCCGGTGGCGAGGTCGGTCACGCCGATGCGGGTGCCCGGTCCGACGATGTCGGTACGGACTCCGGCGAAGTCGGTGCCGCGGGCCCGGCCGAGTTCCCGTTCGAGCTCGGCCTTGCGGCGCTGGAGCACGCGCTGCATCTCCTTGGCGGACTTGTACTCGTGGTTCTCGCGGAGATCGCCGTAGCTGCGGGCGAGGGCGATGTCCTTGATGTTGGCCGGGACCTTCTTCTCGACCAGTTCCTGGTATTCCACCTGGCGGCGCTGGAGGCTCTCCCAGGAGACCAGGAAGGTGTGGTCCTCCTTCTTGTTCTCGCCGGTGATCATCTCCTGGATGGCCGGGTAGGCCTTGACGATCCGGGCGAAGAGCGAGCGCTTGTCCATGTCGTCGAAGCTCGGCGACAGCTGGAGGTTCCGGGTGAGGTCGCGGATGACCTCGATGTCGGCGGACTCGATCAGCTCGGGCAGGAGCGTGACGTCGTCGAGGATGAAGTCGTGGAGACGGTTGGTCTTCCTCTCGTTGAAGGCGTCCCGCTCCATCGCGGTGAGCATGGCGCGGAAGACCTCGGGTCCGAGGATGTCGGCGAAATGGTCGCCGCGTTCCTTGCCGAGCCAGAGGAGCAGTTCGCTGCTGGCGCCGTGCTGGCTGACGAGGCGGACCAGCTCCTGCTTGAGCAGGGTGCCGCGGCCCTCGATCAGGAGCAGGCGGGCGATCTCGCCGGCGAGCTTCGCGCCGACGTTGTTGAGGATCATGATCAGCCGGGCACCCCAGTCCGGGCTGGAGTCGCGGAGGACCTCGAGCGCCCGGCGGTGCTTGGCCGCGGGGAGATCGGAGAAGAAGTCGACCAGGCGGTTCTGGGCGGTGACGACCTGGGAGGCGCCGACCTCGTCGGCCGGTGCCTCGAGGTTGGCGGCCTTGCGGAGGTCGTCACGGACGAACACGCCCTCGAGTGCGAGGGACGGCATCGTCGGAGAGTGGCTCGCGATGTCGGCGTTGAGCAGCGCGATGATCTCGGTGAGCACCTCGCGACGGGTGATGTCGGGGACGCTCTTCAGGATCTCGGTGGCGACGGCGACGCGGGCCTTGAGGCCGCGGGCGGCCTTGAACTCGATGGCGAGGCGCTCGCCGATGTCCAGTTCGGACTCCTGGTAGATGATCAGTTCGCTCTTCTTCAGCGGCACGGTGAAGTGGCCGTTGCGCTTCATCTCGGACCGCGCGACCTCCCACCACTTCTTCCAGTCGCTGACCACGACGTCCTTGAGGATCCCGTGGAGCTGGTCGGCGGTGGCCCGGCCGCCGAAGCTGCGGAGGGCGAGCTTCACGACCTCAAGATGGTGCAGGGCCGCCTCGCGGCGCAGGCCCTCGGCGTCGAGCGACTTGCGGGCGATGATGTGGTCCTTGGGGATGGAACGCAGCGATTCGGCCGCGAAGGTGAGGTCCATCGAGTGGCCCGCCTTGGCGGTGAAATCGATGTTCAGACGCCCCAGCGTCACGTCCACGGAGACCACCCGGCCGAATCCCCAGCTCTTGTGATGGCAGAAACCGGCTTCCGCGAGGGCCATCAGGGGGCCCACATGCTTTCCTTGGATCTTTCCGGCGGCGACCAGCTTCTCGAGTTCGTCTCTCATGGCATGACAAAGTAACCGAACCTAACGGGTTGGTTGTCGAGTATGAGGAAGCGGCACCAGTCCGACCATCACGAAATTTCTGCTCCGACTTCTCCCAACCGTGTGACGCAGCGGGTCTTGTCAACGCCGGCTTGCTCCGTCCGCGGTGGACGCGATGCTGGCGGCGTCCCATGAAGCTCGGTTTCGTCTCCGCGATCCTGCCGGAATTCTCCCTCGACGAGGTGTTGGCCTTCGCCCGCCTCAACGGCTTCGCCACGGTCGAGGCCATGTGTTGGCCCCGCGGCCGGGCGGAACGCCGGTTCGCCGGCGTGACCCACGTGGACGTCGACGACCTCACCCCGGCCCGTGTCGACGAGGTGCTCGGTCGTTGTGCGTCGCACGGCGTCGGTTTGTCCGCCCTGGGCTACTACCCCAATCCGCTCGACCCGGATCCGGAGGTCTCGGCGCACGCGGTGGGCCA
>CAIYXO010000675.1 GCA_903930165.1 uncultured Verrucomicrobiota bacterium
CAACCCGGCGCCCGGTGGCGTGCTCCCCAAACCAGGTCTGGATCTGGTCCAGCAGCCAGGCTTCCCAACGGCGGCACTCCGGACACCAGATCTTCCGTCCCGTGATCTGTTTCACACAGCCCCTCAAACCCGAGAACTCGACCGCCTCCGGGCTGGTGGAAATGGCTTCGTCGAGAAGCGCCCGCAGGCGTCTCTGGAACTCCAGTTCGCCGAGCTTGCCCGCCTCGACCGCTATCTTCCTCAGGTCCGCCTTCCAGACCTTGGCCGAAGGTTGGACCGGTCCAAGCGAAGCCTCCTGGGGCTCTCCGGGAGCCTTGGGGGCGGAGGAGGCCTTCTTCGTCTTGGCCCCCTTGTCCAAAGGTTCCGTGGTGACCTCCGCCGTGAGCCCGAGTCCCTGGAAAACCCGCGCCAAGGCGGAAGCGAACTCCGCCACCGTGACATGGGTCTGTCCGAGCTCGTTCTTGAAATAGTGCAGGACGCCGGCCGCAGCCTGCTTGAGCCACTCCGGATCGATCTGCTCGGCCGCGCCACCGGCCAACTCGAAGGTCAGTTGCTCGACGGAGCAGGGGATGAAACCGCCGTCCTCCTTGGCCACCAGCAGGAACTCGTTGTTCAGGGCGATCATGGCTTCCTTCGTCCTTTCTCCACGGCCTCCGCTTCGGCCAGCAGTTCGAGTTGGCGCTTGTCGTCCGGCGGCAGCGATTCCAATCGCACCACCTCGTTCACGAAGTCGCTCGCCTCAGCGAAGTTGCGGTAGATGCTCGCGAACCGGACATAGGCCACCTGGTCCATGGCACGCAGTTCCCGCATCACCCGCTCCCCCACCGCCGTGCTGCCGGCTTCCCGCTCGAAGCTCGCCGCCAGCGACTCCTCGATCCGGTCGACGGCGGCCACGATCGCATCCTCGGATACCGGCCGCTTCTGGCAGGCACGCTTCAGGCTCGCCACGAGCTTTTCCCGGGAGAAGTCCTCCCGACGGCCATCCCGCTTCACGATCACCAGCGGATCGTGCTCGATCTGCTCGTAGGTCGTGAACCGGTGTTCGCACTGCAGGCACTCCCGCCGACGACGGATCGTCGCCCCCTCCTTGGAAGAACGGGAATCGATCACCTTGTCATCCTGACAGGCACACTTCGGACAGCGCATAGGAGGTCGGCCAACAACCGGCTGTGGCAGCGCCTGAATTAGGCCACTACCGGTTGTGGCGTCAAACCGATAGCCGTCAAACTTACTCACAGACCGGTCGCGATTCCCGCACTGACATTCCGACGGCCACGCCTATCCTTGCGTCACCATGTCGTCGCCGCTGCTTGAATTGATCGGGGTGTCGAAGTCCTTTCCGGCCGGGGATGTCCGGATCGAAGTGCTGCGTGAAGCCCACCTGTCGCTTGAGCGGGGTTCCAGCACCGCCATCATGGGGCCCAGCGGCTCCGGCAAGAGCACGATCCTGAACCTGATCGGCACTTTGGATCGGCCGGACGCCGGTTCGATCCTCTTCGAGGGCAAGGACCTGGCAACGCTCACACCGACAGCCCAGGCGGAGTTCCGCAATCGCAGCCTGGGATTCATCTTCCAATCCCATCACCTGCTTCCGCACTGCACGGTGCTGGAAAACACCTTGGTCCCATGCCTGGCATGCGCGGATCGGATCGAAGACGCGGTCCTCGATCGCGCACGTCGTCTGTTGGATCGCGTCGGACTGGGACATCGGCTGGATCATCTTCCCTCGAGGCTTTCCGGCGGCGAACGACAGCGGGTCGCGGTGGTCCGATCGCTCATCCGCTCTCCGGCCTTGGTCTTGGCCGACGAACCGACCGGCGCGCTCGACCGCGCCTCGGCGGCCGACGTGACCCGCCTGTTGCTCGAACTGCAATCCGAACTGGCGACGACGCTGCTCGTGGTCACGCATTCCCCGGAATTGGCCGGACGCATGTCCCGGGTCCTGCGGATGGAGGACGGCAAGCTGGTCCCTGAAAACGCACTGCGACAACCGCCAGCCACAAAGGCCGGATGAACCCGTCCCAAGGCACATCGACGGACGGGCCATTCCGAAGCGGTTGGGATGGGCCTGAGGCCTTGGGCTTCCTGGCTTGGGCCGGGGCGGGATTCCTCCAGCAAGGACTGGTCGCCGGCTGGCTCAAGGCCACGGGATTTCCTTCGTGGTTCGGAATGGTCTGCGGCCAATTGGTGTTCCTGGTGTTCGTGCTTTTCGGATTCGTCCGGCTGTCGCGTGCCCACGGACTCGGCTTTGCCGAGGTGCTCGGATGCAGGAATCCACTGTGGCCGAGACACCTCGGAGTCGGGCTCCTCGCCGGACTGGCCTTCCTTCCGGCTGCGTATGGTCTCCAGGCATTGGTCTCCGGGCTGTTCCGGATGCTGGGATTCGATGTGCCAATCCAGAACGCGGTGGAGCTGTTGCTGTCCGCCGGTCGAGCCGGTCGGGCCGGCATCTATGTCGCGGCCGGCATCGGTGCGCCGGTGGCGGAGGAGATCCTGTTCCGCGGGGTGGTCTTCGCCGCGATCCGGGACGCCGGTTGGCCTCGGTTGGCGTTGATGGGCTCCGCGCTGTTGTTCGGAGCGGTGCACTTCAACCTCGGGGCGCTGGTGCCGCTGACCGGCTTCGGGATGCTGTTGGCCCTGGTGTACGACCGCACAGGAAGCCTGCTCGCGCCGATCGCCGCACACATGGTCTTCAACGCCGCGCCTTTCGTCATGCTGCTGCTGGGCGTCGAGTTCGCGAAGTAGCCCGTTCAGGCGTAGGAGACGAGGTGACGGGGCTCAAACCAACAGGGGTTGGCCACGGAGACACGGAGGACACGGAGAGGGCCGCTTGGACACGGATTTCACGAATGGCGTCCATCGCCGTCCTCCCCTGCAACCGCGCGACCCGGTGCGTGAGGGCCGGCGGTTCCGCGGACGGTCGATCGGGCTTTTCCCCGAGCGGCCGACTTTCACACGCCTCGGCGAGTTCCACGAATCTCCCATTGCCAAGGTGACCGACTATCGTACCCGAGCATTCTGGCATCACTTCCGGAAACGGCCCGGCGACATTGGGTAGGGCTACCAACACTCGACGGACGCCAAGTCACCGGCCGCCGCCCTTGCCGTGATCCAGGATGACCGGGAGAGTTGCTACTTTGGCTGAGGCGCCATTTGGGGTTTCGTCCCAAGGCTTCGGTGCCGCCAGAACCGTCCAGTCGAGCCCCATGCCTAGCCCTTCCAAAAAGAACACCCGGAAATCGGGCACCTGGAGTGCCGCCCGCCAGCAGTTCGCCACTTGGGACAAAGCCGCTTTGGTTTCCCTTGTGAAGGACCTCTACGACCTGGCCCCCACGAACCGCGATTTCCTCCATGCGCGCTGCCAGAATGAGGAAGGAGCCGGCGAGGTGTTGGAAGCCTATCGGCGTCGGATCGAGGAGCAGTTTTTCTCCGGCAAAGGAGCCGGTGAGCCCAGGTTGGCCGAAGTCAGAAAGGCGATCCGTGAGTATCGCAAGGCTACCGGCAGCATCCCGGGCACGGCGGAACTGCTGATGAGCTACGTGGAAAACGGGGTGCTCTATACCTGCAGGTTTGGGGATATCGACGAACGTTTCTACTGCAGCGTGGAAGCGGCGTTGGACGAATTGGCCGCGCTGTTGAAGGCCGAACGGCCTGACCTTTATTGTCGCTTTCGGGAGCGGTTGGCGAAGCTGGAGCCGATGACCGACGGCATCGGATGGGGATTCCACGACCACACCGTGGGTGTGGTCCGGACGTTGGAGAAGGAACTCGGCACCCCCTGAAATCTGAGCGACGTTTCTCTGAGCAGTCTGTTTGGAGAGATACCGGCCCGGAAGTCGGTCGTGGCGGGGAGGCGAACGCGAAGAAACGGGTTTCTTCGAAGAACTTCCACCGCTGAACTGGAGCCGGTGGTCGGGATTGAACCGACGAC
>CAIYXO010000676.1 GCA_903930165.1 uncultured Verrucomicrobiota bacterium
GACCCGGCAGCTCACCACCTTCACCGAGTTCGCCGTGAAGTTCCCTTCGATCGGCGACACCGGGATCGTCTTCGAGAACGGCGGCCGGCTCCACCGCTTCGACTTCGAAACCGAGAAGACGACCCCGATCCCGGTCGAGATCCGTGAGGATTTCGCCGCCGCGCGCGGCGGCGTGAAGGACGTCTCGAAGGACGTCTCCGGCTACGACGTCGCCCCCGACGGCTCGCGCGTCGTCCTCGGCGCACGGGGCGAGGTGTTCTCCGTCCCTGCGAAAAACGGCCCGACCCGGAACCTCACCCGCACCGCTGGCGTCCACGAACGCAACGCCAGCTGGTCGCCCGACGGCCGCTGGATCGCCTACGTCTCCGACGCCACCGGCGAGGACGAGGTCTGGATCCGAACCCAGGACGGTTCCGGCACTCCGGTCCAGCTCACCTCCGGCGCCGACACCTACAAGTACGAGGTCGCGTGGTCGCCCGACTCGAAGTCCATCGCCTGGACCGACCGCCGCAACCGCCTCCAGGTCGTCGACGTCGCCTCCAAGACCGTCTCTTCGGTCGCCGAGGCCGAGGCATTCGAGATCCGCGACTTCACCTGGTCGCCCGACAGCCGCTGGATCGCCTACACGAAGCCCGAGGTCCGCCGATTCCCGAACATCTATCTCCGCCAACTCGGCACGACCAACGTCGTCCAGGTCACCGACGGCTGGTTCCCGGTCGGGTCGCCCGAGTTCAGCTCCGACGGCAAGTACCTGTTCTTCACCTCGGAACGGTCCTTCAACCCCACCTACGGCCAGACCGAGTGGAACCATGTCTACAGCGACATGGAACGGATCTACCTGTTGACCCTCGCCCAGGACACGAAGTCGCCCTTCGCGCCGAAGTCCGACGAGGTGAAGGTCCGCGACGAATCCGCACCGGCCGGCTCGCCTCCGTACGTGAAGGCCGACGAGAAGGCCGCTTCAACCACCGCCTCGGCGGCCGCCACCACGAATTCGACGCCGTCATCCAAGACGTCGGGAACCAACAAGGCCGAGAAGGTCGTGGTGAAGGTCGACGCCGAGGGCATCGCCTCGCGCATCGCCGTCCTGCCGCCGCCTGCGGCCTCCTACGGCGCCCTGACATCCGTCGGCGACCGCCTCTACTACCTGCGCAAGGGCAGGCTGCACTTCTACGACCTCGAGAAGGACAAGGAGACCGAGGTCGGCGAGGTGGCCGGCTTCCGGGTCTCCGCGGACGCGAAGAAGATGCTGGTGAGAACCGGTGCGGACTTCGCCGTGGTCGACCTGCCCGCGGGCAAGCTCGACACCGCGGACCGGAAGCTCTCCCTCGGCGACCTGAAGGTGACCGTGGATCCCGCCGCGGAGTGGAACCAGATCTACGCCGAGTGCTGGCGCCAGATGCGCGACTTCCTCTTCGACCCGAACCTGCATGGCGTGGACTGGAAGGCGATGCGGCAGCGCTACGAGCCCCTCCTGAAACACGTCCATCACCGTACAGACCTGACCTTCGTGATCGGCGAACTGATCGGCGAATTGAACATCGGCCACGCCTATGTCGGCGGCGGGGACCGGCCACAGCCCGGACGGGTGCCGCAGGGGCTCCTCGGAGCGGTGATCCGGCGGGACGCCTCCGGCTACTACCGCATCGAACGGATCCTGCCCGGACACAACTGGGATCCTGCCTACCGCAGCCCGCTCACCGAGATCGGCGTCCGCGCCAAGGCCGGCGACTTCATCGTGGGCGTCGACGGCCGGACGACCCGTGACATGGCCGATCTCTATGCGGCCCTGGTCGGCACGGCCGGCAAGCAGGTCCGTCTCCGCCTGAACTCCGAGCCCAAGGAGGACGGCGCCCATGAGGAGACCGTGGTCCCCACAGCCAACGAACAGCCGCTCCACTACCTCGCCTGGGTGCTCGGCAACATCGAGAAGGTCTCCAAGGCCTCCGGCGGTCGGATCGGATACGTCCACGTCCCCGACATGGGCGTGCCGGGACTCAACGAGTTCACCAAGTTCTACTACGCCCAACTCGGCAAGGAAGGCCTGGTGGTCGACTGCCGCGGCAACGGCGGCGGCAACGTCTCGCCGATGATCATCGAACGCCTGCGCCGCGAGCCCGCCATGTGGACCATCGCCCGCAACGGCTCCGTCAACGTCGACCCGGGCGGCCAGGTGCTCGGCCCCAAGGCACTGCTCATCGACCAGCACAGCGCCAGCGACGGCGACATCGTCGGCTACCGCTTCCGCAAGCACCGCCTCGGCCCCATCATCGGCCAACGCTCCTGGGGTGGCGTCGTCGGCATCCGCGGCAGCCTGCCGCTCATCGACGGCAGCACGCTGAACCGTCCCGAGTTCAGCCGCTTCGACCTCGAGGCGAAGGAGTGGATCATGGAAGGCACCGGTGTGACGCCGGACATCGAGGTGGACAACGACCCGACCCGCGAGTTCCGCGGCGAGGACGACCAGCTGGACCGCGCCGTCGCCAAAATCCGCAAGGCGCTCGAGGCCCAGCCGGTCCGCATCCCCAATCCCCCGCCCTACCCCAACAAGGCGAAGTGAGGGTGGGAAAGCGTTGAAGCGTTGAAGGGTTAAAGGGCGGGAGGCGTGCGTCATGCGTCGCTTCAACCTTTCAACCCATCCCCCACCTACCTCCCATCATTCAACGGCTGCGTGCTGCGGAGGTAGGCGAAGAGGTCGCGGAGCTGCGTGTCGGTGAGTCCCTCGAGCAGGCCCTCCGGCATCAATGAGCCGGAGACGCGCTCCATCGTCTCGATCTCCTTCCGGGCCAGCACCACGGTCCGTCCATCGGTCGTTCGGAGGGTGACCGTCTGCGAGTCCTGGTCGGCGAGGAACCCGCCGTACGACCGTCCGTCCACCGTCTCCACCCGCTGCGCCTCGTAGCCTTCGCGGACCTCGGCCGACGGATGGACGATGTTCAACACGAGACTCGCGAGGTCGGTCCGCGGCTGCGCGGTAAGGTCCGGCCCCACTTCTCCACCCTTTCCGAACAACCTGTGGCAACCGGCACACCGTTGCAGGAACAGGGTCTTGCCCGGGTAGGGTGAACCTCCCTCCTTCGCGACCGTCGCGACGATGCGGGAGATCTCGGCCTCCCGGGGAACCGCGTCGCCGGCATCGGTCCCGCGGGCGAGTCTTTCCGCAAGCCGGGCTGCCGCACCACCGGTCGCCTTCAGACGCCGCAACGCCTCGGCTCCCACGACATCGCGCCCGACCCGACCCGCTTCGACGGCTTCCGCCAGACGAGCCGACCATTGGGGACGGCTCGCCAGCACGCCCAACGCGGAGTCCTTCAGCTCCGCCGGAAGGTCCCCCATCATCGCGATCAGTCCGTCGGCGACCTCCGCTCCGTCCTGCGCCGGCAGCGCCCCGAGGGCCGCGCGACGGACCTCCGTCGAGGAGTCGCTCCGCACGAGCGCCAGCAGTGCCGGGGACACCCCTTCCCGCCGGGCTTCCCCGATCGCCGCGAGCACCTGGACCCGGCGCGCCAACGGGGCCTTCGGGTCGGACACCAGCGTGATCGCCCGTTCCACCGCACCTGGGCTGCCTCGCCGCAGTTCGAAGACCGGCGTGGCTCCACCGGCACGGGAAACGGCTTCCAGCAGTCCGTCCGGGACACCGGCCAGGGTTCGTCCCTGGAAAGCCTCCTCGAAACCCTGGGCCAGGAGTTTCCGGCAGTCGTCGTCGGGCGCCTTGCCGAAGAGTTGTTCCGCCAAACGGAGATCCTCCCCGCGACCGGTGTCGGCGAAACGCCGCATCATTCGGCCGAGAAGATGTCGGCGGACGAGCGTCGACCTCCAGAACGCCTCGTCCGAGGCCAGTTCCAGGATGGACGACGGCGCATCGCCGCATCGCGTCTCCAAGGCCCACCAGACCAGCAGCGGCTGGCGGGCGTCGGTGGCGTCGGGCTCCGACCCAAGCAGCGCCTTCAGCAACTCAAGGCTCCGCCCCGGAGGCAACCGCCGTGCGGAGCTGGCCAACTGCGCCCGGACGCCCGGATCCGATTCCGTGACGGCCAGTTCCAGGATCCGCCGGAAGAAATCGGCATCGAGATCGGCGCCCCGGTCCACCATCAGGCGAAGCGCCCAGAGCCGCACCGCCGGGAACGGATTCCGGAGGAACTCCCCGGCCGCCGCCGCATCCAGCCGTCCCGCAAGGTTCTGGGCCCACAACCCGTTCAGGGCCGCCACCGGACCGGCTTTGAGTTCCACGGCTTCCGAGGGGGAAACGGCCATCGGGAGACGGGACTCGGCCACCTCGCGCAACGCCTGCCGGCTCAGCCAACGGTTGGTGCCCTGCAGCGCCGCCCGCCAGAAGGCCGGATCGTCCGCGCCGGGAATCCGCGGCGAGGCCTGTGCCGCACCCGCGGCCCGCAGCCGGTAGACGCGTCCATTGGCGGCGTCGATCCTGCCTTCGTGATTCCGGTAGTGGTTGACGTTCGCGTCATACCAGTCGGCCAAATACAACGCGCCGTCGGGTCCCAGCTCGATGTCCACCGGCCGGAACCACGGATCGGAGCTCGTCACCGCGTACCCGACATCCCGTGTGCGGAAGGTCGATCCGACCGGCTCGACGGCGCTCATCACCACGCGCCCTTGCAACGGCTCCACACCGAACAGGCGCCCGGCAAAGACGTCCCCCAACGAGGCGCCGTCCAGGATCACGAAGGTGTGGGTGAAGCGGTCCACGTCCGGATGCGCCATCGGCGGGAAGTAGCCGAAGGCGTGCGGATTCGAGAGCGGGCCGTGCTTGTCGAAGCCCTTCTGCAGGTAGGCGCCCTGCTGGTAGTGGAAGCCCCGCGTGTTCCCGCCGTTGTGTCCGCTGAAGACGCGTCCCTCGCCGTCGATCTCCAGGCCGAAGGCGTTCCCGCCGCCTTCGCTGAACACCTCGTAGACCCGCCGCCCCGGATGGAACCTCCAGATGGCCTGCCCCTGGGAGTAGGCGGCCTCACCCGGCAGCGCCCGCCCGTCCGGGCCGTGGACCCGGATGTGGGCGGTGACGGTCGATCCCTGACAGCCATAGAGCCAGCCGTCCGGACCCCATCGCAGGGAGTTCGCGACACTGTGGGTATCCTCCAGGCCGAAGCCCGACAACAGCACGGTCGGCGGACCGTCCGGCGCGTCGTCGCCATCACGGTCGGCATAGTGAAGCAGGTAGGGCGGGTTCAGCACGAACACGCCTCCGGCTCCGAACGCGACGCTGGTGGCGATGTTCAGGCCGTCCACGAAGACCTTGTGGCGATCCGGCCGGCCGTCGCCGTCGGTGTCCTCATGGATGGAGATCCGGTCGGCGCCGCGCGGTCCCTTCGGCGGCGGTTCCGGGACCTTGTCATAAACGGCCCGCCAGAACTGGTCGTGGCTCACCATGCGGAGCCCGGCGGGATTCGGATACTGCCGGTACTCGACCACCCAGAGCCGGCCGCGCCGGTCGAAGGTCAGCGAGACCGGTTGGGCGACCTGCGGCTCGGCGAGGATCTGTTCGAAGACCAGCCCTTCCGCGACCTGGAAGGACCGGGCCGATTCGGATGGGGATCCGGGTGCCGGGTCCGCGACGGGCGTCGCCGCGGAGAGGGCCGACACCAGCAATCCGGAAGCCGTCGCGCATCGGAACGGGGACATGCCCACAGCCTCCCATCGCGACACAACGCGACGCAAGGACGCGGGTATCGGACGCGCTCCGGCCTTCCGACTCAGCCAACGATGTGGAAGGGATTGTCGCCCCAAGACTCCAAGCAACGGGAGAGAGGACTCAACACCTCTTGGATTCCTCCGCGAACTCCGCGGTTCCGCGTGCGTTCTCTGGCGCTCTGCCGTGTCACAGGCTGCCGGAGGAAACCCTAGGATGGGTGGATGGATGAGTTCGCGAGGAGCCAGGGTTCACAACCAAGGGTACCAAGGGTGCGAAGACGGACCTCACTCAGCATGCCATGGCGCCGGTGCGTTCCGAACCGATCCGCCTCAGCCTTCGTCGGAAGGCTCCGACACGGCCTCCGGCGCCGACTTGGAGCCGCCGCCGAATCCGAGAAGCCTGCGCTCCTTGATCAGCGCGCCGACCCGCTCCGGGACCATCTGCTCCCAGCCCGGCTCATTGGCCTGCAACATCCGAAGCACGTTCCGGCTCAGGATGCTCATGTTCGCCTCGTTCACGTCCCTCAGTCCCTGGATGTAGAAGTTCTCCATCAGGTAGAGGTACAGGTGCCGCAGGTGCGGGGCGACGCGCAGGTTGCCGGCCGTGATGACCGCGGAGCTTTCCGGCTCCTTGAACGGATAGACGTAGAGCTTCAGGTCGTTTTTGAACATGCGGCCGAAGCTCTCGAGGATGCCGCCCGAAAGCTCGCTGTAGTACTTCTCCTCGAAGAGCTCGCGCAGCGTCGGGATGCCCATCACGAATCCGATCGGGCACTTGGTGAACCGATGCAGGTATGCCGCCAGGCGGTGGAACTCGCCGTAGTTGGAGATCAGCACCGGGTTGCCCAACGTCGCCAGCATGTCCACCCGGTCCAGGAAGTCCTGGTGGTCGATCTTCCCCTCCGCGCTCAGGTTCTTGAGGGTCATCTCCATCAGCACCACCAGGTTCTTGGAGTCGACGTTCGGCTCCTGGATGAACTGCGCCTGGGCGTAGCGCAGCATGTCCACCGTGACCTTGGTGATCGGACGGAACGAACCGCGCTCCACCAGGATCGACTTCTTGTACAGCCAGTCGGCCGGCTGGACGATGCGTCCGTCGGGGAGGAACATCGCCGCGTTGGTGAGGCCCTTCTCCACCAACTGCAGGGCGACCAGGCGGTTGTCCACCTGGGTGAACTCCGGGCCGCGGAACTCGATCATGTCCACCTCGATCCGCTCGATCGAAAGGTTGTCGAGCAGCGCGTTGAGGATCGCGTCCGGCTGCCAGTGCAGGTACATCGCAGCGTGGATCAGGTTCACCCCGAGCACGCCGATCGCCTCGGCCTGCTGCAGGTTGTCACGGTCCCACATCACGACGTGGATGAGGATGTCGCTCGGCTCGCCGCCCGGCTCGGTCTGGAAACGGATGCCCATCCAGCCGTGCGTCTCCTCCTTCCGTTGGAAGCTGCGGGCCGCCAACGTCGTGGCGAACGCGAAGAACTTCGTGGTGTTGCCGCGCTTCTCCTTCAACCGCTCGACCAGCAGCGGATACTCGTGGTCGAGCATCGCGCCGAGGCGCTTGCGGCTCACGTACCGGTCGCTCTGGCCATAGATGGCGTCGCTGACCGTCATGTCATAGGCCGAGATGGTCTTGGCGATGGTGCCGCTCGCACCACCAACCCGGAAGAACCAGCGGGCCACCTCCTGCCCGGCCCCGATCTCGGCGAACACGCCGTACTTGGTCGGGTCGAGATTGATCTGGAGGGCTTTCTGATGCGTATCGAGAGGGTCGCTCATGGCAGGCGCTGGTATGAAAGCCGGTTTCCCGCCGGGCGCAACCTCGACGGGAAGACCGGCCGCCACCCTCTTCCCATCGTCCCGCCACGCGGTCCCCTTGAATCCCTTTGGCGAACCCGCAGGCTTTCCGGCCCTTCCGCGACCTGCTTCACTCCCGCGACCAAGGACCATGCCCAAGCCGCACCTCAGCCTCGTCGTCCGCACCCTGGACTCCGCCGCCACGCTCGGCGCGGTGCTCGGGGCGCTGGACCTGCAGGAGGGGGACGAACTCCTGGTCGTGGATTCCGGCTCCACCGACGACACCCTCGACATCGCCCGGAAACACGGCGCACGGATCGTCCCGATTCCGGCGAAGGAGTTCACCTACGGCCGTTCGTTGAACTTCGGGTTCCGCGCCGCCCGGCATCCGTGGGTGCTCAGCCTGAGTTCCCACACCGTCCCCGCGGCGGCGGGCTTCCTCGCCACCTACCGCCAGGCCATCGCACGTTTCCCCGACACGGTCACCGCCGCGGTCGGACCGATCGTCGGCGAGTTCGGCGCACCGCTACCCGCCGGCATCACGTTCTTCGCCGGGGAAGAACTGGCCCGCGGATTCGGATTCGGCGCCGGCAATCCCAACGCCCTCTACCGCAGGTCAGCCTGGGAAGGTCGCCCCTTCGACGAACAGATCGGCGGAGGTGAAGACCTGCTCTGGTACATCGAGGCGCTCCGGGCCGGCGAGACCGTCGCCGCGGTCCACGCGGCCCAGGTCCGCTACATCAGCCGGCGTCCGACCAGCGCCTTCTACCGCAAGGGCCGCGTCGACTACCGGGCCGCCGCACGCCTCATCCAACCCCATCGCCCCACGCTGCCAGGCGTGGTCGTCCGATCGCTCAAGCTTCTTGTATTCCTGCTCCTCGGCCGGATCGACTGGCACGGGGCCCGCGGAGGCGTCGCCCACGCGCTTGGCGTCCTCGTCGAAGCCCGGGCCTTGGCCAAATCCACCCGGAACCCCTGATCCACAGGGAGTTACCGGGACGCGGACCCCAGCCGCCGATGGGATCCCGGATCCGAATTCCAGCCCTTACCCGCTTGCCCGGTTCTTCCCACGGTCCGTAGATTGGCTCCCGTGGCGGCCAAAGACTCGACGGTCAACAGCAGCAGGTCTCGTGTGTGGGCGGACTTCTGGGGATTGATCCTCATCGGAGTCGCCCTCGTGCTGTTCGCGGCCCTGTTCTCCTACGACCGCCTCGATCTCGCCCAGAACACCACCGAACCCAACCGCGCGGTGCACAACC